>JAGQHH010000362.1 GCA_020431945.1 Cyanobacteria bacterium HKST-UBA02
GATGATTCCACTGGTTACAGCCCTTTCCGACCAGCTCAAGACCAAGGCATCCATCGAGCAGGCGAGGCTTGACCGCCAGACGAATCCCCGCAAACTGGAATTCTCCAAGGGCAGTATCATAGCCCCGGGGCAGGCGATTCCTCAGGAGCTCACCAGATATGGAGGTATGGGCGGTGCCGGCACCCAGGATCTGATTGACAGCATCGTTCGAAACAAGATGGGAGGCAACCTGCCCCAGGGCGTGTCGACCCAGGACCTGGGAAGCAAGTTGAAAGATCCAAATATCATGAACAAGCTCAAAGACCCGGCCTTTCGGGAGAAGCTCAACGATCCGCGTATTCAGGACCTGATCAGGAAGTATAAAGGTCAATAGTGCTTGAATCCTTACTCCACAAGGACACACCTGAGTCTGATCACGATCCTGGTCCTGGTGGTCAGTGCCGGCACCCTCGGCAACTATTTCGTCGCTGACGACCTCTGGCAGGTTCACTATTTCAGCCAGATCATGGGTGGTCAGTGGCATCTCTTCTGGCGCAACTTCACCGGATCTTTCATCG
Source organism: Cyanobacteria bacterium HKST-UBA02 (assembly GCA_020431945.1). The sequence goes on from JAGQHH010000362.1 coordinate 558, forward strand.
AGCTTCCCGGGGCGGAATTCTACCGCCCCGTCCTCGGTATCACTTATCTAATCGACTGCGCGCTCTCCTCAGGCAACCCGGTGGGATGGCATCTGACAAGCATCTGTCTCTATCTCGCCGTCTGCTGCTTGCTCTACTTCGTGATCAGAGAATTCACCGCTTACAGAAAAACTGGCAGCCAGAGTGATCCGGCTTCCCTCATAGCCTTTTTCAGCACCTGCCTTTTTGCCGCCACGCCCCTGCATTGCGAAGCGGTCTCCTGGATCTCCGGACGGGCCGACGTGCTTGCTGCATTCTTCTACCTGGGAAGCATCTATCTATTCTTCTCGGCAAGCGAGAAAGATAGCCTGGCAAAGACAAGGATTTTCAAGTATCTGGCCTCGCTATCAGCCTACGCCCTGGCCCTGGGCTCCAAAGAAATCGCCATTTGCCTGCCAGCGGTGATCCTCTTTTCACCTCTTGTTACAAGGGCGAAGCCCGGCAAGACATTGCTTCTGTCCCTGCCATATCTGCTGGTCTCGGTACTCTATCTAGTTTTGCGCCTGGCTGTTTTCGGCACCATACTAGGAGGCTACCAGGGCGGCTTCGGTCGAGCCAAATCCCAGTACATAATCCAGCAATGGCTCGATCCCCAGATCTGGATGCGTCTTCCCTTTCCCGTGAACATCGCCGCTACCGGTCCGGTGCTTTTTCCCTTCTTGATCATCGGCAGCTGCCTTTCTCTCTTGCTGTTTCTATTGATCGTGAGGGCAGTGATGCGCTCACTGGAATGGTCGCAATATTCTTTCGTTCTCGTCTGGCTTCTTTCGACCCTGGTTCCTCTCCTGGGAATCTGGGGGATCGATCCGATGCTTCACAACAGCCGGCTGGTCTTCTTTCTGACCATGCCCATGGCTGTCCTTTTCCCTCTTCTTCTCCTGCAACCGGACAGACAGGCTCTGCTTGAAAGCCCGCAAGAGCCAAATCCGAAAGATGAGGCCAATCCGAAAGATGAGGATTATCCGAACGAAGAGGACAATCCGAAAAAAGACGCCTCCAGAAAAGACTTGAGAAAGAATTGCCTGAAAGCAGTTCGAATCATCTCGGCTCTTATTTTTGTAATCCTGACCGGCACCTATCTCTGGCTATCACTCAGTGTGAATCGGCTCTGGTCCGAGGCAGGACATACTGTGAGCGCAGTGCGAAAGCAATGCGAGAGCCTTGCACTGGAGCTCGCTCCGGGCAAGAGTGCCATCATCCTCGGTATTCCCGAGGACAACGAAGGAGCTTTCGAGATCCTGAACGGCTCGACCTTTCATCATCTTCTTTCACCCCCTCTGACCCAAACGGACCTCTCGGGAAAGCTTCTGACATTCAAGCCATTCGTTTTCGGTCCTGAGACCCAGATCAATCCGAGCCGGCTCAGAACTCTTCTCTCCGGCGAACACCCGCCTGAAATCTATGTCTGGGACAGAGACAGCGAAGCCCTGGCTCCCCTGCGTTTTGAGAGCCGGAAAAATCTCAGGGAGCCCCTCCGGATTGTTTTCGGTGAAAGCGCAGGTGAAATCATAGTTGATAGCGCTGGAAATGGCGTTGGTAGCCAGGCAGCGATCCCGGCAAGCCCGATAGGCAGAATCGATGCCCGCACCAGAGACGATGGCATTCTGGAACTCAGCAGAGTGGCCAGAGGGAGCGGTCTGGAGATTACTAATCTATCGATCTGCCCGCTTGATCTCGATTATATCGAATTCGCGATGCGCGCCAGCCAGAGCAAGAAGAACTCTTTTTTCCGGCAGCTTACGCCGGTAATCGCCAGATGGAATCACCGGGAGCGAAATTCAGCCATAGGAGCCATTCCCAGTAATCGCCAGAGA
>JAGQHH010000363.1 GCA_020431945.1 Cyanobacteria bacterium HKST-UBA02
CTCCCGGGTCCGCTCGCCAGTGTCGATCCCCCGGGCAACCAGGAGGCCGGCGATGGTGGCATCGCCGCCGGCGGCGACGAGAACATCTTCCGGGATGCTGTGTTGCTCGGGGAAAATCCAGACCTTGGAGCCTGCGCTTCCCTGTGTGGCCCCACCCATAATCTGCTGCATCTGGCTGCCTCCACGACAAGACGAGCTGGCGCACGCCCCGGCGAATTGTCCGGACGCGACCACTCGGATAAAGATCGACAACGATCTTTAAAAGAATACCCCAACTCGCGAAGGTCCGAACCTGTTCCGCCGACCGCCTCCGGAGTCATTTTTATAAGCGATGCAGAAACGATGCCGCACCACTACACCTCCGCTTTATATACAACCGGAGATCATGGGTGCCTCAACTGGAAAAGCCGAGAATTTTTTCTAAGATAGATCTGTACCAGGGCGCTTCCGGATCTGTCTGGGGAATGCGAGCCGCGAGAATATCAATGGCTGCGCGGAGCTGGGCATCGCTGTCAGTACCGAATACCCCGTCGTCCGAGTTGGACACTTTCACGTCGGGCTCGATTCCGTAGCGCTCGCGGTCCGCGTCACCAGGCCAGTGACCTTTAGGGCTGGTGTAGCGCAGGACGGTGACTTTCAACTCACCATCGGGATCCTGTATCTGAGCCTGACCGATACCTTTTCCAAAGGTACGCTCGCCGACAATGGTGGCAGCACTATTGTCTTTCATGGCACCAGTGAAGATCTCGGAAGCCGAGGCACTGCCGTCGTTCACCAGAACCACCACCGGTCTGCCTTTGACAAGGTCCGGCTGCCGTGGCTGCCTTCCGATTCGGGGGATGGGCGCGCCATCCTCGAGCTCGGATTGTTTGAGACCGCTGCTATCGAGGCTCACATCGACGCTTTGATAGCGTGGTGCTTCGGGGCTCGAGGGGACACGCTCCCGGATCTTCATCAGTGGGCCTTCATCGATAAAGAGAGAGAGCATCTGAAGCGTTCCATCCACACGACCACCCGGGTTCTCTCTCAGATCGATTACAAAAGCCCGGGCGTCGGAATGACGCTCGAGCGCCTTTCTCATCTCGCCGACATCCTGTGGATCGGCGAAGTCCACCAGACGGATATAAGCGATTCCTTTCCCCAGATCCCTGTCTACAGTGTCGACAGGTCCTGAGGATAGAGAGCGCGTGATATCTATCTCTTTCGGCACTCCATGCCTGATGATAGAAAGGGCGACATCCGACCCAGGCTTGCCACGCACAGCCAGAACCACGTCGTTAAGCGGAGTCTCAGTGATGTCTTTGCCATCGACGTTCTTGATCAGATCTCCCCGACGGAGACCGGCCTTTTCGGCAGGCGACTCGGGAAGGACTCTAGCGACCATCACCGTACCTGTATCGTCACTGGTGGCTCGAGACAACATCGCTCCGACACTGCCTTCCTCCCCGGCTGGAGGTGGTGCGGAAATTTCACCGGCTCCGCCGGAGCGTCGATAGAAAGTGAAGCGATCGGCTTTCTCGCCGAGGCTTGCGTTAGCGAAGTCTTCGGGATGACCGGCACGGGCTATATCACAGTTGAATTTCGCATGCATCTCCTTGAGATCGCCCATGACCATGGGATCGTAGATACGCTGGGCGACTTCGTCGATAATCATGTCGTATTCGGGAGAAGACGGGCAGTTGACGCTGTCCTTCGGCTTCAGCAAATCATCGAGCTTTCGAGCCGGAGCTTTCTCGACCCGCCGGCGGAGCAAACGATAGCTCTCCTGCTTTCCGCCTCGTTCCACCTCGAGATCGACCCAGGTAGCCGCATCCCCCGAAAGATGCCGGGCTACCTCGGCAACCGGCATACCGGTGACATCCTTGCCATTCACTCGAAGGATCCGGTCGCCTGGCTCGAGACCGGCATCCCGGGCAGGTGAACCGGGAGCGACTTTCTGAATGCGAGTGGGTAGCGGGTCCGCCTTGCCCCAGGCGGACGGATCCTTCATCAGATAAACACCGGTAGCAAATGGAGAGGACCCATCACCGTCGAAAATGACTTTGCCAGGATCGACGACTTCGATATGGGGAAGCAGATCCCCGAGACCGAAAGCGGCTCCTGAAGCGCGCTCCATCTTGTAGTCAGGATACGGACCAGAATCCGCCAGGAGTTTTTCGTTGACAGCGCGCTCGAGCCTTCCGCCCGGGAAGGCGAGCTCCGCTCCAGGAGAATAGGTCATGCCCGCTCCGCCAGTAAGCCGTGGTTACAGTAACAAAATCTATGCGAAAAACAGGATTGCTGGACAGCTCAATTCAAATCCGGATCGATTATCTCGAAAACTTTCCTGGGCTTGGCTTTTTCAGGCCAGTGGCTCAAATCGTATTCGATGATCGTCGTGATCACGGGTGGCTTCGGCCAGGGAAGCGCCCAGCCCATGATCCACATGACAGGAAGAAGCACTACATGTACCGAAACAGCCACGAGAATGCACTGGACGAGAGGCACCTGGTCGAGAGCCCAGGCCCGGACGATCTGACGGGAAATTAGCGGCTCATGCGCAATGACCGGACTTTCGTCCGTCGTTCCACTTTGATCACGGGCGGATGTTTTCAAGTACTCTGTACCCTTAGCTGGTGGTAGTATTGAGCCTACCTAAAGCATACACGTTCTATACTGATGGGCCTTATGTCTTCGAAAAGATCGAACAAATTGCTGGCGGTCCTATTGTGCATGTCCATGGCACCGGCCGCCTTTGGCGAAGATGAGATCTGCGGGCCTCCCAATCTCCTCAAGACCATGAAAACTCCTTTCTCGGGTCAAGCCCCCGAGCCGCAGAGCGATGCCGGCAACGGGCTAGCCAGTATCACGCTGAATCCCACCCTGAGCCCCATCTCGATAGGCACCGGCAAGGGGAGGAAGCTCAGCCTGACAAGCAAGCTGGTTCCCCCGAGACTCTATCTCCCGGAGCGTATGCTCCTGGGTCAGCCTGCCAAGTTCACCATCAAAGGACCTCCCGGGGACAAAGTAGCCATGGCCATGGCCGACAGCGATAGCGGCGCCAGAGACATAGGCGGTCACAAGATTCGTCTGGGCGCCGATCGCAAACTCGTTGCCGTAGGTGAGATCCCGCAGTCAGGCGTATTCGAGTTTTATATCGGCACCCCCATAGAAGGCGACCTGATCGGTCAATATCTCTATTTCGAGGCAGCTGTCTGGAAGAAAGACGACGTGGACGAGGCCCAGTTCGCCCAGACTGTCGCCGTCACCGGGCCGGAAGGACCGGCAAACGGAGTGATGGTGGCACCACACACCGTTGCCAAACGCGGTGTCAAGTTCGTCCCCGATTCAGCGGTACCCCTGACCCAGAGACAGAATACTCAGAGCCTCAGCTCCGGACAACCATAGTGACTCAAACAACAAACACAGCCCTGATAATTCCCCTGGACGACAGGCCGGTCACTTATGTTTTTCCGGCGATGATCGCCGAGACCGCCGGTATCGAAGTGGTCTCGCCTCCCCGCTCCCTCATGGGCTCGATCTTTCATCCGGCACAGATGGACTCTCTCTTCGCCTGGATCACCTCTACCCTGGAAAAAGTCAGACCACAAGTCATGATGGTCGGTCTCGACAGCCTGCTCTATGGTGGACTGATCACGTCCAGACGCTGCGATGACAGCATGAAAGCAATAAGCAAACGGCTTGCCAACCTGAAGAAATGGAAAGGTCCCGGGGGCAGCACCAAGATTTACGCCCAGACCAGCATCATGCGGATCTCGGACAACTATGACAACAGCGAAGAGAAAACTTACTGGGCGCGGTATGGCAGGGAGCTCTTCGCCTGGTCCACAGTGATGTACAGAATGTCCAAAGGGATAAAGGTCAATCCAGGAATTCTCGAATCTTACGAAACACGCATTCCCCAGGAGATTCGCGACGACTACCTGGACACACGCTTTCGCAATTTCCAGATCAACCAGGAAGTCCTCGACCTGGTAGGAGCCGGGGTGATCGACCGGCTGGTCCTCAGTATCGACGATTCCGGCGCCCAGGGTCTCAATGTCCTGGAGAAAGAGAAACTGGTGGCCAAGGCCAATTCGATGGGTCTGGGAGACAGAGTCTTCTGTTATCCCGGAGCCGATGAGGTGCTCTGCAGCCTGTTTGCTGCCTGGCTCGTCCGCATGCTCAACGAGCTCGGTCTCAAATTGAGAGCCCAGGTCTCCTACAGTCCTGGCAGCGGCGTCAACTGCCCGAGCCGCTACGAAGGTCAGACTATCGGCGAGACCATCTCGGCCCAGCTCGAAGCAATCGGCATCCAGCAGGTGGAAAGCCTGCAAACAGGCAATAATCCCAACAATATAGACATAGCCGTGCTCGTTCACGGGGGCGATGTTCAGGGAGACCATATCCTTCTGCCCGGTACTCCGGACCTCCGACAGCTCGAGACCGGAGCCCAGGTGGAGCAGACTCTCAAGCTCCTTTCGGAGTCCACTACCCCGGTCATACTCTGCGATGTTGCTTACGCCAATGGTGCCGATCCGTTCCTGGTGGAAGAGCTCCTCAATCGCCCGGACCTGATGAGCAGGATAATTTCTTATGCCGGCTGGAACACCACCGGCAATACGGTGGGCTCCGCCCTGGCGACCGGAGTCAGCCGTCTTTACTCAGTGCGCACCAATGGGCGGTCGGAGCATACCGACAGGGCTTTCCAGAAATGTCTTTTCACACGCCTGGCCGATGACTGGGCATACCAGTCCCTGGTACGCAGCCAGCTCGATTCGGACGCTTCCATAGACAAGCTCGCCCAGCTGATCAGTCCTTTTCTCGGACGGATCGGGCAGTCAATGCGTTTCGAGCCTGGTAATCTGAGGGTAAGCTTCCCATGGAAGAGAACCTTCGAGTTCGAGGTCTGTTTCGAAGACAGATGAGTGCCCTGCCAGACCTGTGGAATCCCTGCCGACTCATCGCCGCGGCGATGAGCGCCGCACTGCTGGTGGTTGCGATTCTTCCCGGAGAGGTCAGGGCGCAACAACCGCTTTCCTGGGAAGATCTCGATCGCCAGCTCAAACCCAGAATCTACCATCTCAACGCAGCCATCAAGCTTCGCCTGAAAGACGGCAGATATGCCATGTTTTACAACGTCACCAAGAAAGAGAAGTTCCCGATTTTCGCCACCATCGACAGAGACTTCGGCTATCGTGTCATGAGCTTCGGCTCGGCATTTCCGGTCAAGACGAACAAGCCGGGAACCACTTATTTCCTCACTTCGCAGCATGTCACGAACAGACCCAATACCATCGTGGTGGAGTTCGAGCGCTTCTATGCAGCCATGCGTCTCTACGCCGAGCAAACCGCCGGTGGCGGCACCCCCGAGAGCCGCTACGATCAGCTTCAGAAGATCGTCACCTTGCCCTATATCAATAAGAACATGAGCTCCCACGAGCTGGCCTCTTACGAGCACACCACCGAAGCCATCTGGGATTGCTACCAGACTTATCTCTCTACCAGGGTCGATCCCAACCGAAGCACATTCAAGAAATATCTGGCTCTCACCGGTGCCACCCCCGAGATCGGCTATTTCCTGCATTCTCCGGGTCCCGTGGACAAGCCGCCCCTGTCAGCGCGCATATACAAGGCATCCACCGAGCCGCGCCATTTCGACATCACCATCCTCACTGCCAAGACCCCGCCCATATCGCCGATCGAGCTCGATAGCGCCGAGCCCGCCGAGGGGCAGGAAGTGCAGGTTATTGGCTATCCGGAAGCATCGGATCAGATCGATGCGGACGCAGACCAGTATTATGCGCCGACTTTCAATAGCGGTCGCATAAGCCGGGTCACCCCCAGGATGCTGCAAGTCGACGCACCGGTCACGGTGGGAAGCAGCGGCGGACCGGTGGTCAACAAGTTCGGCAGGGTAATCGGGATGGTCACCGTGCGTGCCGTCTCCAGCCGAAACGGCGCCGAGCTGCCCAATTTCGCCGGAGCCATCACCGCGCGAACGATCATGACTTTCGCCCCCGAATTGTTCTCGGCTCCGAAAAGCGCTTCCGGACTCTAACATGTCCATGCGCTTTCTGACAGCCTTTCTGCTGGTTCTTGCTTTGACCATTATGATCCTTCTTCCCGGCCCGGGCCAGGGAGCCCCCGGGCAGAGCAAGGGAGCCGAGCTGATCAAAAAGGGTCAGTATGCCGAAGCCGTCGATTTCTATCTCAAAGAAAGAGACAGGAGCCCTGGCGATGCGCAGGCGAATTATTATCTCGGTCTATCCTATATATACGCAGGCAAGCCGGAAGAATCAGAGGATCCCTTGAGCCGGGTGGTAGTCGGCTCCACCGGTGGTGCTACGGCTCATGGCGCCGCCAGCCTGCTCTACCGATATCGCAGGATCCGCCCCTATTCGTGCGTACAAGATTCCCTGAGACCTCCCGGTCTGATCCGCTGGAACCGCAAGACCATGCCGCTCCAGATCTATGTCTCGGACGGGCGAATGCTTCCCGGCGTCTTCGACGATCTGGAGCTCTCTCCGGGCGAGCATGTGCAGGTCGGCAAATGGTCGCGCAATCCTTCTTTCATGGCTCGGCTCGCAGTGTCGCCTCTCTATAAGCCCATTCACCGGCAGACAGTCATGTCCGGTTATCGCGCCTGGGACTGGGCAAAAAGCGAAGACCTGATCGACTATGCCTTCACGGGCGATCCTACGAAAGCCGATCTTCTGGTGTTCTGGTGCAACAAGCTACGGCGCTACGATGGTGTCACCTACCATCCGCCCCTTCCCAAAGGCAAGAACTATCCGACAGTGATGTTCATCAATCTGCGCAAATCCCAGGGACCGACAGCCGCCAGCTATCAGGACATCATCCGCGAAGTGGCTGCCCACGAGATGGGCCATGTGCTCGGTCTGCTCCACAGCCCCAACAAAGAGGACCTGATGTATCCGGAGGGAAAAGGCAAACTCGCCATATCGTCCGGTGACCGGACCACTCTGCGGGCTCTCTATCACATGCCGGCGGACGTTCTTCTCGCGCCGGTGCCCAGATGAAAATGTTACCGGGCAGGGGCTAATGCTGTTTGCGGTGCTTGCGAGGAGGCAGAGGCTCGGAAAAGAGACTGCCCGACTGCGAATCACCGCTATCGAGAAGCAGGGCCATCTCGTCCTTGACTCTCCGGAAGCCTTTCAAAGGATCGAAAAGGCTGGCGTTCACTTTCTTCTTGCTTGCTCCCAGAGTATCGAGAACCAGAGCAGCATGTCCTGACTTTTCGAAGAGCTTGGCTCTCAGAGGAGTGCCTCCTTTCTCGATAGGTATCTGCACCATCTTGCCAATCACTTCTGAAAATTGAGGCGGCGCCGTTATGCCGCTGGCCAGCCAAATGTCACCGTACTTAGAACCAGTCGGCAGACTGATGGTCACCCCGTAAGACTTGCAACCGGCGATATCCAGGGACTGACCGGTCTTTTTCACTTTCATGCCCTTGTACTTATCAAGGCGCTCGCCGTTTTTTCCCCTGGCCACCGGCATGAAAAATCCGCGCTCTTTCCACTGATCGTAAGTGAAACTGCAGAAAGCCTTTGATTCCATATTGTAGAGATAAGCATCCCACTGCGGCGCTTTGAATACCCAGACAATCCCCATCTTCTCGGCATTGAGCCGTACTCCGCTCGGGCACATCAGGCAGCGGATCGGGCCGATAAGCTCGCTTGTCTGCAAAAGCTCCCAGACCTCGATTTTACTCGCCGGTGCCGGCTTTGCCGCCACCAGTACATCAGCCAGCGCCGGTGCCGTCATGCCCCAGGCGATAAAAAGAGCCGGCAGCACGCGCAGGAATGAGAGACAGGCTTTCATTAGAGAAGAGGTCACTGATTTATGATAGCACCTGAATACACCGAGTTCCTGTAGAATGCTCTGGTCGGCTTTTCAGGACAGAATCAGACTGGACAAGAATAGACTACCCGCTCTCCTCTGCATAGCTCTCTTTCTCATGCCCCTGGTCTCGGGCTGCGGGACCGGCACAACCGTGAAGAGCCCGGGCGGAAGATCCGGGGCGCCGAAAAAATCCGCCCTTCCTGTTGTCGATCCCGAATTCCCCGGCGCCTACCAGACCGTCGAGCAGGACGGAGTGCAATTTCGCCGGGGACGCTATCGCACCGGCAAGTTCGGCGGGACTCTGGTACGCTCCCTGATCGGCGCCGATCCCAAGACCTTCAACCCCTGGGCCGCCACCGACACCACCTCCAGCGATATCGCCAATCTCATGTTCGCCTCGCTTTTGACCACCGATATGTATAACGGCGAGACGATTCCTTATATGGCAGAGAGCTTCCAGGTAGGCAAAGACGGGATTACTTATTTCACCCGCCTGCGCGCCGGACTTAAGTGGAGCGACGGCCAACCCATCACCGCCGATGATGTCGCCTTCACCTGGAACACCATTGTCGCAGGCGGCTACGGTAACGCCTCGCTCCGCGATATCACCGCCGTCGACGGCAAGGCACCGGAAGTCACCGTAGTCGACAACCTCACCAACAAATATGTCACGGCTCGCCCTTTCGCGCCATTTCTGCGAGCCATGGGCGATATTCCCATCGCCCCGCGGCACATCATCGAGCCGGTGATTAAGGCAAAAGACGGGCGCAAGAAATTCGACGGCTTCTGGCCTGTCACTGTGACGCCCGCAAGCCTCGTGACCAGCGGTCCTTTCAGATTGCAGTCCATGGTGTCCGGCCAGCGTGTGGAATTCAGCCGCAACGAAAGCTTCTTCATGGTCGATCACGAAGGCAAGCGCCTGCCCTACCTGGACCGGGTGGTCTATCAAATCGTCCCCGACGTGCAGACCAATCTGCTCAAATTCAAATCAGGGGAGCTCGATCTAACCCAGATCCGCTCCCGGGACACCGCCGAGCTCCTCTCTCTTAGAAAAAGCAGCAATTTCGAGCTCTACAATCTCGGTCAGGCGCAGGGAACGGTCTTTCTCATGTTCAACCTGAACCGGCGCAAGAACGAAAAGGGCGATTTCTATGTGGACCCGGTCACATCAGCCTGGTTCAACGATGTCAATTTTCGCCAGGCGGTCAACCATGCCATCAACAGAGACACCATGGTGGCTAACTATTTCAGAGGGCTCGGCTATCCCAGCTTCACCATGATCTCACCGACGAGCCCGTTTTTCGATGCAGGCCTGGCTGAGTTCGAGCCCAATCCGCAATATGCCCTCTCTCTGCTTGCCAAGTCCGGCTTCAAGAAGAACAAAGAAGGACTGCTTGAGGACAGAGACGGCAACAAAGTCGAATTCGATCTTGTCACCGCTTCCGGTAGCACCTTCCTGCCCACAATAAGCAATATGCTCATCGAGGATCTCAGGAAGCTCGGGATGAAGGTCAATTTCCAGGAGATCAATTTCAATATCCTCATGGACAAGGTCCACACGGCCTGCAACTGGCAGGCCGCCGTCTACGGGCTCTCCGGAGGCGATCCTTTCGAGCCCAATAACAGCGCCAATGTTTTTCGCAGCGACGCTCGACTCCATCTATTCGACCAGCGCCAGCCCGACGCCACCGGCGTTATAAAGGCTGACGATGCCCGGCTCTGGGAGAAACATCTGGATGATCTTTTCGCTCAGGGCACGGCAACATTCGATAGAAGCAAACGCAAAGCCATTTATGACGAGATTCAGAAAACCATCTACGATCAGGCGCCGTTCATCTATCTGGTCAGCCCCATGACTGTGATCGGCGCCCGGAACACTATCCAGAACTACGCTCCCACCAAGCTTTCCCAGACCTCCTCCGGGCTTCACAATATCGAGGAGATCTGGAAAGAGGATCAATAGAAATGAGCAAGAAGTCGCTCCTGATCTTTGTATCGGTCCTGGTACCGACACTGTTTCTATATGCCTGCAAACAGGGCGAGCAAAGCAATCCGGCTCAGTCCCCGGTCGGCGAGGACCTCGGTGTGCACGCCACCGCCGGTGCCGGAGCCACCAACTCAGGCTCGCCTTCCGCCATCGAAAAGCAGAGAGCCCTGGCCACAGCCAGGATTCTTCAGGCTGCCCGGGCGCAGTACCCCGATCCCGGTCCCTTCGCCCTGACCACCGGCAGCCAGGGCGCCGAGTACTGGGTCGCCCGCGGGGAGCGCGGCAGTTTCGGAGGTACGCTCACAGTCTCGACCTTCGGCACAGGTCCGAAAACATTCAATGTCTGGGAAGCCCACGAGGTTCCCAGCCATGGTCTCGGAATCCTCATGTGGGAGCCGCTTGTAGACATCGATCCCTGGACTGGCAAAACCTATCCGCGTCTGGCGAAAGAGATAAAGGTCGGCAAAGACGGGCTCCAGTACGCGATCAAGCTCAGGCAGGGTCTGGTCTGGTCCGACGGCACCCCCCTCACCGCCGACGATGTCGTCTTCACCTTCAACAAGATCATCAAGGAAGGCTACGGCAACTCGAGCACCAGGGATACTCTCACAGTCAAAGGCGAATTCCCGGAAGTCAGCAAGCTCGACGACTATACAATCCACTTCAAGACGAAAGAGCCTTTCGCTCCATTCTTACAAAGCGTGCATAACGTGCCCATCGCGCCTCGTCATGCGCTTGCGCAGATAGTGGCAAAACCCATGGAGGCATTCCACGAGTTCTGGGACATCAATTGCAGACCCCAGGACCTGGTGGTCAGCGGTCCCTTCAAGCTCGAGCGCTATGTCCCGGGGCAGCGGATCGAGCTTGCTCGCAACGAGAACTATAGCTTCGTGGACAGCCTCGGACGCAAGCTCCCCTATCTCGACCGCTTCGTCGAGGTGGTGGTTCCGGATCAAACCACCCAGATCCTGAAATTCTACGGAGACGAAGTAGACTTCCTCGATGTCCGCTCGGTGCGAGGCTTCGATGCAGCCCTCATGAAACAACGCGAGAAGCCGGGCAATTTCTCCATGTACAACCTCGGTCCGGAAGACGGATCTACATTTATGGTGCTCAACCTCTGCCGCCGGAAAAACCCCGAGACCGGCAAGTATTATGTCGATCCGGTCAAGCAAAAATGGTTCAACAATCTCAAGTTCAGAAAAGCGATCAGCCACGCCATAGACAGGCAGCGCATGGTGGACAATATCCTCAAAGGGGTCGGTCTGCCGATCTTCTCCCATATCACCGCCGCCTCCCCCTGGTATAACAAGAGCCTCAAACCTTACGGCAAGGACATGAAAATCTCGCAAGCCCTGCTTGCCGAGGCGGGCTTCCACAAAGAAGGAGACCGGCTCCTGGATGAGGATGGCAATGCCGTGGAGTTCGTGCTCCAGACCAATGCCGGTAATACCACCCGCGATGCTGCTTGCATTATGATCCAGAATGACCTCGCCGAGCTGGGCATCAAGGTCAACTATCAGCCCATCGATTTCAACATCATGATCGACAAGATCAATTCGAGCCTGGACTGGGATGGCGTGCTCATGGCTCTCACCGGCAACCAGATCGAGCCCTATGACAGCGCCAATGTCTGGAAATCGAATGGGCGGCTGCATATCTTCGATCAGCGCCTGCCGGACGACAAAGGCCGGATCGAGGTCACCGACGCCCGGGACTGGGAAAAAGAGATCGACGATTGTTTCGACCATGGTGCCACCACATTCGATATGGAGAAGCGCCGGGAGTGCTTCGACCGGTATCAGCAGATCGTCTACGACCAGCTGCCTTTCATCTATCTCTACTCTCCCCTGAACATATCGGCTGCCCGCAACACCATCAGGAATTACAAACCCACTCCTCTGGGCGTCTATTACACTCCTAAAGGCTCCCTGCACAACATCGAGGAAATCTATCTGCAAAAGAGCACGAGCAAATAAGTGTCGATTCCTATCTATCTACTGAAACGAATATTGCAAGCGATCCCGCTCCTCTTCCTGATCTCGGTGATGAGCTTCACCATGCTCAAGATGGCGCCTGTTGATCCCCTGGCGCACCTGAAAGCCAATCCGGCAATCTCCCAGGCGGCTATCAAGGCAGAGGAAGAACGTCTGGGGCTCAACAAGCCACCGGCAATCCAGTATCTGATCTGGCTCAAGAATCTCGGCAAGGGCGACCTGGGGATCTCCACCTCCGGGGGCTCGGTTTTTTCTTTGCTCACCCAGAGAGCAGGCAATACTCTCATCCTGAGCATCCTCTCGATCTGCTGCACCTGGCTCATCGCCCTGCCCGCCGGCACCTACGCCGCCATCCACCGGGGCCGGTTCCCTGACAAATTCTTCTCGCTTTTAACGGCCATGGGCATGTCCATGCCTACATTCCTGTCCTCCCTGCTGCTTCTCATGCTGGCTCTGGCCACCGGCTGGTTTCCCATAGGGGGACTGACAAGCCCGTCTTTCTACGACCTCGATCCCCTGGGGCAGGCACTGGACCTGGCTCATCATCTGATCATCCCGGTGGCGGTAATGACTTTCTATGCCCTTGCCGGCATCCAGCGCCAGATGCGCGGTGCCCTCCTGGACGTCCTGCGAGCCGAGTATGTACGCACCGCCAGAGCCAAAGGGCTGAGCGAGACTGTTGTGATCTACAAGCATGCCGTCCGCAACGCCATCAATCCGCTAATCACGATCTTCGGATTCGAATTCGCCTCGCTTCTATCGGGAGCGGCTCTCGCCGAGATGGTTCTCGCTTACCCGGGTCTGGGCAGACTCACTCTGGAAGGCGTTCTCACCAAGGACATGAATCTGGTGATGGCATCGATCATGCTTGGAGCTCTCATGCTCATCATCGGCAATCTCCTGGCCGATGTCCTTCTCAAAGTCACCGACCCCCGCATCACTCTCGATTGAGGAAGAGCTCGTGACCACAGTCATGTCCAAGAAACGGCGCAGCCCCTGGCAGAAACTCTGGAGCGATCCGGTTGCCCGCACGGCTATCCTGGTCCTGGTCCTGCTCTATCTCGGGGCGGCCTTCGCCGATCCATTGACCCCCTATAGCATGGGTTTCAACGATCCGGATCTGGCCAACGCCCCACCCACCCCGGTCCATTTCCAGAATGAGAACGGCGAGCCTGTCTGGCCCTATGTTCACAGAGTCGAGCGCAGTTTCGATGTAGAGACATTCAAGCAATCCTATCTCGAGGTCACCGATAAGCAATATCCCCTGAAGGTCTTCTGCCCGGGAGAGCCCTACCGGCTTTTCGGGCTCATTCCAGGGGACATGCATCTTTTCGGGGTGGAGGCACCGGCACGGCTTTTTGTCATCGGCTCGGACATCAACGGCAGGGACAGCTTCTCGAGACTCTTTTTCGGCGCCCAGAAAAGCCTCACCATAGGCTTTCTCGGGCTCCTCATCGCCTTTCCTATCGGCATAGTCTATGGTGGCATATCGGGATTTTTTGGTGGTATCGTGGACAATATCATGATGCGCTTCGCCGAAGCGATCATGTCGATCCCGGGGTTCTACCTTCTCATCGGGCTGGCGGCGATCCTGCCGCCCAGCATGTCCAGCTCCCAGCGCTTCGCCCTGATCACCGTCATTCTCTCCTTCATCAGCTGGGCGGGTCTGGCCCGGATAATCCGGGGCATGGTCCTGGCCGTGCGCCAGGAGGAGTTCGTCCAGGCAGCGCGGGCAGCCGGGCTCGGTGAATTCAGGAATATCATCGTCCATGTCATCCCGCAAACCTCGAGTTTCATCATCGTCGCCGCCACCCTGCGGGTCCCGCATTTCATCCTCTCGGAAAGCGGGCTCTCTTTCATCGGTCTGGGTATTCAACAACCCGATGCGAGCTGGGGAAACATGCTGAAATTCGCAATGGACAACGTTAACGATCTTCTCAATCAGCCCTGGCTCATCGCTCCGGGAATCCTGATCTTTATTACAATTCTATGCTTCAATGCTCTCGGGGACACCCTCAGGGATGTTCTCGATCCGAAGATGCAAGGTGTTTCCTGAATGCTCGAAGTCTCCACAATGCAGATTGTTTGCATAGTGCTGGCCGCACTGACGGCATCGACCCTGACTATCTATGCCACCTGGCGTTCGCCGGGCCGGGGCCGCTATCTCTGCCAGGACTGCAAGTTCAACAATCCCAGGGACTGCCTGAAAGAAGACCGGCCCATGTCTATCGGCTGCACCAGCTACCGGGCAAAAGAAAAAAAGAGCAAGTAATTCATTGCGGAGCTGGTGACGAGGCCAGCGTTTCTTTGATCTCGGCAAGAGCTTTTGCCAGGGAAACTTTGCCATCGCTCTGGCGGCGGTCGAGGTTGCTGAACCAGGCGACCTGGCCTTTTTCATCCACCGGCAGACAGGAGATCCCCCAGGCGGTGCCGACATAATACTGTCTCTCTTTGCGGAGAAAGACCAGGGCCCGCCCTTCCGGAAACCGGCACTGGGCACAGATGAAATTCTCGAAACCGTGGATTTTGAACTCTTTCGGCAGATCGCCTTTGACGGACTGCTCCAGGCGGGTGGGGGAGACTTCTTTGTACTCCCAGTGCTGGCCTTTGACGGTGAGCTCCCTGGGCTTGTCGATATTGACCAGGGCGATGTAGTGCGAGTTCCGGATCATCTCCCGGGCAGTCGGCAGATAAGCCTTGGCCTGTGCAGGCAGCGGTCCTAGCAGAAAGAGAAAAGACAGGAAAGGAATGACGATCTTCACGACAGATACACGATGCATATATGAATAGATCAAGCCCCTCTGCCGGTTCACCCACCGACCCAGAGGGGCTTGCTCCTTAATTGGAGTTGACCGATTCCAACATCGCACCGCGCAGCTCTAACACGTGAGACTTTTTCGGGTCCAACACTGGTTAGCCCGCTGGGTATGAGCTGTTTGTTTCGGACGATCTTAATTCGATTATAGCAAGAATCAAAGAGGTGACAATACTTAATACTGCTGATTAATTAGTTGTAAGTCTCAAAAACCGATCGCCTGAAACCGGCTCCTAGTCTTCCTTATCCTCTTTCTGCAAGATCGAGAGAAAGATCTTGACAAGACGCGAATCCCATCGTTTGCCGGAATCTTCCTTGATGAGGTCGATGGCTTCTTCCTTTCCGAGGCGCTCCCGCCACGGTCTATCCGAGGTCATGGCGGTATAGGTATCGACAAGCGAGACGATCTGGGCTTCCACCGGAATGTCGTGACCTCTGAGACCGTTGGGATAACCGGTGCCGTCCCAGTGCTCGTGATAAGCCTCGACAATTTGAGAGACCCGGTGAAGGAGCTTGGCCGGCTCCAGAATCTTGGCACCGACAGCCGGTGCCTGCCTGATCATCTCCATCTCATCGTCAGTGAGCGGTCCGGGCTTCTGAAGCACTTCTTCCGGGACTGCGATTTTGCCGAGATTGGAGAGCACCGCAGCCAGTGACACGATCTCGGCATGCTCTTTGGAAAGGTGCAGAGATTGCGCCATGCGGCTGGCATAACCATAGACCCGGGGCGAGCGCTCGCTGCCGTATGCATCTTTTTCTTCCAGGCTTTTCACTATCTGAGCGAGAAGACCGAGGATGCCTTTTTCAGCGATCATCTCCAGGTCGAATGCCGGCAGGCTGTCATCGAGCCTGACCTTGACCTTCTCCCGACCACGATTGTCGATCTCGAGCTTGTCCTTGTCGGTAATGGCCAGAGCACCACCGGAGCGCATCAGGTCATCGGCGACGGTACAGACCCTGTTCCTGCCGCGCTGCTTGGCCAGATAGAGAGCTTTGTCGGCCAGCTCGAAAAGTTTTTCTTTGTCGTCGGCGTCGTTGGGAAAAACAGCGACACCAAGAGAAGCGGTGATCGTTCCCACGCCTTCCACCGGTTTCTCTCTGATCGAACTGCAGATCCGTTCCGCCACCATCTTCGCCCATTTCAAATCGGTCTCGGGAAGCAGGACCACGAATTCCTCACCGCCGAATCTGCCGACAGTATCGATCTCACGGACGCTCTTCTTGAGCACTTTACCGATATGTTTGATGGCAGCGTCGCCGAAGTGGTGACCGAGATAGTCGTTGATGCGCTTGAGGTAATCCAGGTCGATGATGATAAAAGAGAAAACGTGACCGAAGCGCTGGTAACGATCGATTTCCTTGCTGAGCTGGGTCTCGAAGTGACGGCGGTTGAACAGCCCGGTCATGGCGTCGGTAATCGACTCATGCTTGACCTGGGTGAACAGCTCGGCGTGCGATATCACCACGGCGACACGGTCTGCCAGGTCGAGGACGAAATGCTCGTCCTTGTCCGAGAGCGGTCTGACCATGTTGTCGCTCACCATGCAGAGGGCGGCCTTGAAGTTGCCTGCGTAAAAGAGTGGAACCAGGGTGGCCGACTTGCACTCTTCGGAGATTTTCACATTGCGCCCGGCAAGCCGCTCTTCCAGCTCTTCCCGGGTGAGGAAAATAGTCTGTCCCTGCTTGAGCTCTTCTTTGACCACTTCGAAAAGATGCTCGCCGAGATTAGCCGGCTCGTGCTCTTTGCCCTCGAGAGCGGGGATCTCGTTCTCGTCCCGGTCCGGCTCCGGAGCGTCGCCGGCGACCTTGGACTTGGCGAAAGAATCGGTCTTGGCGTCGAAGAGAGCACCGACACAGAGAGAGAGCTCGAAATACTCGATGAGGGCCTCGACCAGGGTCTCCATGATCTGATCGGCTTGCATCAGGGCTTTTCTGATTCCGCTGGTGACCCTGTTGATGATCGCAGCCCTGGTCTGATCGGAGCGGATCTGCTGGATCGCCTGGTCGGCACGGATAACGTTCGAAAGGTGACCGGCGATGGTCAAACCCAGTTCTCTATCCTGGGGTCGGAAATCCGGACGGTTGGGAAGTCGCTGCCAGAGCCCGATGACGCCCAGACGCGCGCCTTCGGAAGTAAGCGGCAGCACCAGAGCGATATCGTGCTTGAAATACTGATCGCCTTTGCGGCTGTATTCCATATTGATCATCTTGCCGCGTCCGGACTTGAAGACCTCCACAAACGGATTTTCCTCGGAATCGCTATCCACGGCATGAACTTCGCTGTCGCTGGTCTGAGGGCGAAGGACATTCTCGCCCCGGTCGTGCAGATAGATCTCCGAATGGGCGAAGCCCATGTGCTCGGCGACCAGCATGACCGACTTGACCAGGGAGTCTCTGGTGGACATCCCTCGCGACTCCCGGAAGAGACTCCCGATCTCGTTGATCAGTTTCATCTCCTGGGCGTCCATCTCGATCTTGCCTTGGTCAGCAGATTGCTGGACGACGACCGAGAGGACCTCGGCGACCTTTTGCAGGACCACGGCATCGACAGTGCTCCAGTCCCGGGCGCCACTGCATTGCTGGAGCTCCAGGAAGCCGGAGAAGACGCCCCGGCTGCGAAGCTGAGCCATCAATCGCGCTTTCACTCCGCCGAGCTCGATAAGAGAAGAAAGCGTCGGCGAGACTTTGTGGAAATTGGTATCGTTAGCGGTGTTCGGTATCGAGATCACGCCAGCCCCGGTCTCATCCGGAAAGCGGGACAGGAACTCGAGAACGATGGCGGTGGACTCCTGGGGGGAGAGCTGGTTGTTGACGAAAGCATTGTGACCGCTGCCGGTATATTCGTTGGTGACCTGCAGATGGTCGCCGTCGATCTGCCAGATCAGACCGCGATCGGCGTTGGCTGCTTTCACCAGGGTCTCGATAGCATACTGGAGGATGGTGTTGAGGTCCCTCGAGTGCCTCAGCCGCCCGATGATCTCGTTGATGATGGTCTGGGCAGCCGGGGGAAGGATCGAGACCTGATCGCCATCATCCCGGTTGTCCTGTCCTTTGCGAGTATCATCGACGACGGCGCCCCCACCGTCTGTAGGCACGGTGACAGCGGGATCGGCAGTGGCGATGGACGCCACGGCACCACCGGGGGTCACTGTCGGGGAGGCACCAAGCGCCGGTGGAGCGCCCTTGGGATTGAGATCTATGGCTATGGGCGAGACTCGACCGGGCTCGCTTCCCGGCGGAAGCTGCGGCAACTCGGAAGGGTGAATGATCTCGGGGAAACTCAGACCCTGAAGCGGATCGAGGATGAGACCGGTTTGAATCGGGACCTTTTTGATCGGCCAGGCGGAGCGAATCCGCTGCATATAAGGCAGGGCACTTCCGGAAGGACCGAGCTTGGCCCGGGCGTCTTCGAGTCGGTTGGTCTCGGGTCGATCGAGATTGCTCCACTTGGGCTGCAGCCTATCGAAAGCTTGCTTGACGATTGCCGGATCCATGGAGCCCGTGCACTGATATTTCTCACCTTCGGGAGATTCGTGAGCTTGCTGTCCATAAACGAAAAGGCAGAGTCCGTGACTCTCGAGAAGAAATCCCCATTCGTCCGGCGGGTCGGTGTGGTCTTCGGAGAAAATGGAGACACACTCGGCATCACGCATCAGGTCACGAAATCGCGGTCCTTTCGGGAGCAGGCGCGCTGCTTTCTGTCTGGACCAGTAGACCAGGACAGGCTTGAGCCTGGCATCTATGGCCAGCTCCTCGACCTGTCTGAGAAACGGCAGGAATTCCGAGGGCGGCAGGATGCTGAGCGGCAACGCAGCAGGACCTGCCTGCTGGACCAGCATCATCTGTAACTGAATACGGCTTGGCTCCGCCATTCGCCTGACCCTGAAAAACCCTGGGAACCTCTCTGGATTCCCAAGTTGAGCGACTTCGATTCTCCCGCAAGGTTTAAATACCACTGCCCTATTATTACTAATCTGTTGATAACCCGAATGTAACCGAATCTCAACGCTGCCAAGCGCTTCCGGGTCTAAGCATGGCCTGCGTTACAAGAAATCCCCCGGGAGGGGGATCTAACGTATATACGTGCTACCATTTGGCAATGGATATGGAAAAGAACATCACTAAGACCGTCGATGACCTCCTCTCCTCGGACGTCTATCGCGATAACCTGGACTTCTGGGAGCGCGCCTGGAGCGGAGTGAAAACCGCATACACTCAGCTTCCCCAGCTTTCTTACCTGGAGTCGATCCCGCGAATTCTCAAAGACAACGAAGCCAAGTCGGTCCTCGATCTGGGCTGCGGAAGCGGCTGGCTCTCAATCTTTCTGGCCCGGGCCGGCTTCGAGGTGACCGGTCTGGACATCTCGCGTCATGCCATCCGCCTCAGCAAGGAATGGGCGGAAAAAGAAGATCTGGACATTCATTTCGAAGTCGGTGACATCGCCGACTTGCATTATCCCGAGTCGGCTTTCGACGCCATCGTCGGCAATTCGATCTTCGAGCATTTTCCCTACGAGATGACCACCCTCACTCTCAAACGTCTGCGTAAAGTCCTGGTGCCAGGCGGTGTCTTCATCGGCTGTTTCGATGAGGTCGGTACCGGTCCCGGAGAATATTTCAAGCTCCCGGACAACACCCATGTCTACACGGACAAGCCCCGCAAAGGCATGCTCCTTCGCAATTATTCCGATGACGAGCTCAAAGATTTCTTCCGCGGCTGGAAGCTCGACTCGATAACCAGCCTGGAAAAGGGCAGTCGCCTGGTAGTCGCTACTACCTGATCAACTGTTTCCTTTGAGCTGGCGGATGAGAAAAGCCACCTGGAAGTTGAGCAGCACTTCCTGAGAATCCACGTCCACATCGAGGATCTCGGCTATCTGCTCGAGACGATAGCGCAGGGTGTGCCGGTGCACATAGAGAGCTCGGGCTGCCGAATTCAAGTTGGCACCCTGCTCGACATAGACTCGCAAGGTGTCGAGTAGCTCGGTTTCCCATTCCTCGTCATAATCGGCCAGAGGCTGGAGAGTCTCCTTATAGAAACGATCGAGCTCGGGGTGATCGATTATCAGGTACAGCAGGCGAGTGACGCCCAGAGCACCGTATTCGATAGCAAATTCTTTTTCGTGGTGAATCATCGAGCCGATGATCAGAGCCTGCCTGGCTTGCCTGTAAGATTCGGGCAACTCGAGGATGGTGGCGACTTTGCGCCCGGCACCAAGCTGCACCCGGGTGCCGATGCTGTTTTTCTTGAGACGCTCTACCAGAACCGCCGCCTCTTTCTGCCAGGTTTTTCCCTTGCCTGTCTCGAAAGGCACCACATAGATCCTGGTACCTTCCACTTCCGTCGAGACATAAGGCTTCTCGGGCCAGTTGATGGCGGCTCCGATCGGCCCCTCATCGGAATAGACTTCCACGGCGAAAACGAAAAAGCCGTCGTAGAGATCGAAGCCGAAGTGACGCTCCAGACGCTCTTGCTCCGAGGCCGAGACCGGCACTCCCGAGAGCAGATCCCGCAGGGTAGCCCGAAAACCGGCGGAGACTCCCAGATCGGACTTCTCGCGCTGGGCCAGATCGACCACCGCGGCAAGGGCAGCTGGCTGCATATAGCCCAGGATAGTCTCCATCTCGTCGGAGGGTCGCACAGTCACCGACAGAAAACCAGCCAGGCTGCCCTGGCTCGAAAGAAGCGGCAGAACAATTCGCTTGCCAGCCCGGATCGGGCTCAGCACAGAATCGGGTGCCGGAGCCATCATCCGTCTGGACTCATCGAGAATGCGCTTGCGGAAGCTTGTCGGGGTAGCGCCCATATCTACCGAGGCAAGCGGCTTGAAATCCGCCGACTCGACAGCGGCAGGGCAGCCGGTCCAGTCGCTCAGTAGACCGAGCACACCTTCGAGCCCGTCTTCCAGCACAGCATTTATAAAAGCGGCCTGCACCCTGGCCGCTGCTCGTCTGGACTCGGAGACGAATGCCATTTCGATCTCATGGACAGCATGCTCGCTATCTCTGTAACCGGGTACCAGCACGAAGGGTGTATCGGATTCACGGGCACGGGAAAGCAAAGGACCATAGCCGGAGCCCTCGCCATGGTCACCATTACCGATACCGGACTGAGACTCCAGGGACGGTACTATACAAACCATAGCGGCGACCTGCCCGAGATCCTCAGGCAAGCCCGGCGCGGCTTCAGACAGGTTCGCCGAGAGCCGCCAGATCACCAGAGCCTTGCTGGACTCGCCCTCGGCCGGCTCGATGACCACTCGCGACACGGGCCGATCTAAACTCTCTTGCCCGCAAAGCACCTTTGCCTCGGCAAAGGCATCAGTTGCCAGGAGCTGGCGCAGGGAAGGTTGGTAGAGGTAGGCAGTGGATTTACTCATTATCTCCTCAGTGTATCCCTATCATATCTCGCTATTTGACAACAATAGCGCTTCCCCTGACATCCAAAAGATCTCCAAAAGTCGCTCATGGTAAGGTTTTTAGAGCACTTTTTTCGAGCGATTTCCATGAAATCCGCACCCCCTCTCTTGTATAACGGTTGACCTGGTGCTAACATCCCGTCCTTGGAAGCCCAATTACTGTGGTTTTTCATAGGAGGAAACAGTATGAACCGTGCCGAGTTGATCACGGAAATCGCAGACCTCACCGGTCAGCCCAAAACACAAGTCAGTGCAACTCTCTCTGCCATGCTGCACAGCATCACCGGTGCTGTCGCCAAAGGCGAAAAAGTTACTCTGGTTGGCTTCGGTACTTTCGAGCGCCGCACCCGCCAGGCTCGCACCGGCCGTAATCCTCGCACTCTTGCTCCTCTTCGCATTCCTGCCAGCAAGGTTCCTGCCTTCCGCGCCGGACAAGAGCTCAAGAGCATCGTCAACGGCAAAGCTCGCCAGAAAAACTGGGCTACCCCCAGCACCAGCAAGCCTAAAGCCAAGAAAAAAGCCACCAAGCGTCGCTAATTGCTAGCAGCGCCGGTCGCTAGAGACAGATAAAGATAGGGCTCCTCTAAGAGGAGCCCTTTTTTTCCGGAAATATGCCTGTATTCGGGGATTTTTTCAGATTACCCCTTGAGCTTGACATCCTTTTGAGACAGAATTAATACTGCAGCAGCACTCCACCCTCGGCACCAGCAGCAGCCAGCCACCTAACTAGAAAGATCGGATTCCATGAACGACCATATCGAGAGCTTCCAGAGCCGCCTTCGCAAGATTTTCGAGAGCAAAGCGGAGGAATTCCACCGCTATTCCGAAGAGAACCCCAATACGGCAGTGGTTACAACCCAGCTTGCCGGACTCTATAACGATCTGGCCCAGGTTATGAACGGCTAGTACGAAATTTCTGCTTCCTCCTTTGAAAAGAAGCGCCCTGTGCGCTTCTTTTTGCTTGATTCGTGCTTTTCCCATGGACACGACAGGCTTGCCGGTCTAAAGTGAGGATGACCGTATATCGGGTAATTTCGAGAGGTTTTCCGGATGGATGCAGCATTTCTGTTGGTGAGCGGGCTGGTAGCTGCTTTTCTCGTGGCTGTCATTGCCTTTCCCGAGAAAATCTGCCCGGTGCATCCCATGGTCAAGAAAAAGAAAGTCGGCTCCTCATACTGGGGCGTCTATCCCGATGCCGATCCCGAGAAGTCGGTCGGCTCGGTGGAAGTGGAGCCCCAGGTGGGCAAGTACAAGAGCGTTTACGGAGCGGTCTCCTACGCTCAGGGCAAAGGCGTCTCCAGACGGGGTGCATGAGGCTTCTATTCCTATCTCTGCAGCTGTCTTTGTGTCTGGCATTATCCTCAGTGGCGGCAGCCACCGCGTGCCCCTGCTCGCAATTCGACAAGGACGCCCCGGACCCCGGACATCTGGACAGTGCCGGGGGTCTGCAGTTCAGCCGCTCCGGCGAGTTCCGCAAAGAATTCAGAGCCCGGACCAGAGAAGCACGTGCATTCGTCCGGGACTATCTCAGAAAAAATCCTGACAAAACCCGGCTGGCAATCGTATCCGATATCGATGAAACCCTGATCGACAACCGGGGCTATTTCGACAACCACAAAGAATTCAAATGGTCCGCCTTTTTCGCTTTTATAGACAAAGCCGACGCCCCCAGCCTGAAAGATACCGCTTCTTTCCTCGCTTACGCCCGCAAACAGGGTGTGGCGATTTTCCTGATTACCGGCAGACCGGAGAAGTGCAGGGCATCCACCATCAAGAATCTGGTCCACAACAAAATCGCTTATGACGGGCTCTATATGCGCCCGGACAAGAACCGGGAGCCGGCAGCCGATGTGAAAACCAGAATCAGAGAAGAGATCGAGGACATGGGCTTCACCATAGTGGTCAATATAGGCGACCAGGTCTCCGACCTGAAAGGCGGCCATGCCGAAGACTGCGAGAAACTACCCAACCGTCTCTATCACGTCAAATAGCGATTAACGAACCAGCCTGCCGGAGGTGAGGGTTTCGCGACCGATCAGGCCGACATCACGAAGCAGCTGCGCCTGAGCGATGTTGAATGTGATGATCGCGTCTGCCTTATTGACCAGGGCATTGGTGAAGTCTCGCTGGGCATTGATTACATCGATGTTGGTGCCGA
>JAGQHH010000364.1 GCA_020431945.1 Cyanobacteria bacterium HKST-UBA02
TTGTTGAAGTCGTGAGCGACGCCCCCGGCCATGACGCCCAGGCTTTCCTGCTTCTGGGACTGGATGAACGCGCGCTCCGCATCCCGTCTCCGCTCCGCTTCTGCTTTCAACTCCACGTACTTGAGGTGGTAGATCTCCGCTTCCCGCTCCTTGCGCTCCGCATCGAAGCGGGTTTGCATCTCCGTGACGTTGCGTGTTTGCGTTTCGTCGAAGATGCGTCTCTGCAACTCGAAGGCGCGCTTGTGACTTTCCAGAGCTTGCCCGAAGTCACCATGAACCTCGTGCAGCCGCGTCAACTGCAGATAGATCGACTGCTCCACACTCGGCAACTCGATATCCTGCACGGTTCGCAGTCCGCGAGCCAACAGATCTGCCGCTTGTTCGAGGTCACCGCGGTCGATGCACAGACTGGCCAAGGCATGGCAAGAAGACGCCTGGCCAGCCAGATCACCAGCATGCTCCCGGATCGACAGGCCACGTTCCAGATATGATTGCGCCAGATCTAGGTTGCCCCGCAGGCGATGCATCTCACCCAGCGTGTGATAGGCCGAGGCAATCGGATAGCCGGTTGGCTGCAGATCTTCCAAGGCTTCGATGGCCACGCCCAGGTACTCGATCGCTTTCGCCTCATCTCCGGTTTCTCGATAGATACGGCCGATATTGATCCGAGCGATGGCGAGACGGTAGCGGTCGCCAATCTTCTCGAGAATCGCTGCGGACTCCTGCCGGTACTCCAGAGCCCGCTCTATCTGTCCGGCATAACCGGTGAACTCCTGACCCAGGGTCACCGGAGTAGCATCTTGCAAATGAGTCCTGCCGGTCTTCAATACCGGCATGAGCTCGATGCTTTTCTTGCGGAGGCTCTCGGCAAGAGCCAAAAGAGCCGGTCTCAACTTCTCTTCGATGTTCATCGAGGCAGCCAGATGAATGGCGGTGGGGATGACATCGTTTGAAGACATCGACAGATTGACATGATCGTTGGGATGGACGGCATCGCGATCACCGCGCTCACCCCCGAGAATCTCGATGGCCCGGTTGGCGATCACCTCGTTGGCATTCATATTGGTAGAGGTTCCCGAGCCGGTTTGAAAGATGTCGACCACGAAGTCCCGGTCGTGATCTCCCCGGACAACTTCCGCGGCTGCCCGGATGATGGCATCGGCTCGTCTCTTATCCAGATCGCCGAACTCCAGATTGACCCGGGCGGCGCATTGCTTGATCAAGCCCAGGGCTCTTATGAACTCCCGGGGAAAACGCAGGTCGCTCACCGGGAAGTTGATCACCGCCCGGGCTGTGCTGGCGCCATAGTAAGCTCCGGCAGGCACCGGCATCTCGCCCATGGAATCGCGCTCTATCCGAGTATTCATAGAGAATCAAGACCGGGCATCGGGATTATTGGCGATCTTGTCGCCCTCCGCCACATCTTCTTCACCCTGCTTTCTTTCGCCGGCCTGGCGGGAGATCTTCAAGAGTCCTCCCAGGGTATCGCTTCCCGGTCGCGAACGGGACTCGAGAATGAGCTGTCTTTCGATCTCGCGCTCGGTCTCAGCCACCTCGTCGAGTTCCTGGTCGACTTCCATGATCAAATCCTCGATGGCATCGGCGTCGGCCTTGCCGTCCCTGACCAGCCTGATCAGCGAATCTTTCTTGGATTCGAGCATATGCTTGCGTGCATCGTTCACCTGCATGCTCTCGATTATGCTGTGCTCGAGCCTCAGGTCTTCGATAGCCTGAGCCACCTCGCTCTGTCTCTTGCTGATCTCTTTTTTGAGCTTGTTGAATACACTCTGGGTGATCACGCCCCGGCTGCGCTGATGCTCCAGATCATCGAGAGCCTGGGACTCGGCAAAGAGCCGGCTGCGAAGCTTGGTGAATTCCTTGATCCGTTTGTCCTCCTTAGCCATGGAAAGAACCCGGACAAGGGGATCGATGGTCAGGCCGGGAACCAGGAGAGTGAAAAGCACCACCCCGAAGGTCAGCACCACCAGTTGCTCGCGCATCGGGAACTCCCGGGGGAGACTGAGGGCCAGAGCCATGGAAAGCGATCCTCTGAGAGCTCCCCAGAAAAGCAGGTGACGCCACTTGATCGGGATTGGCAGACGGTTGCTCGAAACAAAAGGCGAAAAGCCGTAGACCACCACCATGCGGGCAAGCAGAAGAGCGCCGACGGCCACCAGGATCTCGGTGCCATGATCCCTGAGAAGACCGAGGTTGATCTGCAATCCGATAAGAAGGAAGACCAGGGAGTTCACCACGAAGGCAGCATATTCCCAGAAAGAGTTCACCGCGAGGCGCGTGGTGGCGGACATAACGGTACGAGACACGTACTGACTCAGCACTATACCGGCCAGCAAAACAGCTATGACCGCCGATGATTTGAGA
>JAGQHH010000365.1 GCA_020431945.1 Cyanobacteria bacterium HKST-UBA02
GCGCCGCCGGGATAACCGAATACGGTATCGACCCCGTTATCGGCCAATGCTTCGATCAGTATATCGGCGCCTTTCATTTTCAGCCTGCTGCCACCGGTTGTTTTTTCGTTTCTGCCTTTTGTGATTCTCGAAGCCAGCTCATATGCTTGCGGAGCTCGGCGCCGACTTTCTCCACGGGATGATTGAGATCCCGGGCGAGAAGCGAGTTGTAGGCTTTCCGTCCGGTGCGGTTCTCTTCCATCCATTCGTGGGCGAACTCGCCGTTCTGGATTTCGCTGAGGACGGCTTTCATCTGCTGCCGGGCATGAGCATCCACGACTCTGGGACCCCGGGTGAGGTCGCCGTATTTGGCGGTCTCGCTGACGAATTCATGCATCCTGGCGAAGCCGCCTTCGTAGATAAGATCGACGATGAGCTTGAGCTCGTGGAGACATTCGAAATAAGCGACTTCCGGTTGATAGCCTGCTTCCACCAGGGTCTCCCAGCCAGCGGCCATGAGCTCGGTGACACCACCGCAGAGGACGGCCTGCTCGCCGAAAAGATCGGTCTCGGTTTCTTCGGCGAAGGATGTCTCGAGGACACCGGCTCTGGTGCCACCCAGGGCATGGGCATAAGCCATGGCGACATCGAAGGCGTTGCCAGTGGCATCCTGATGGACAGCCAGGAGACAGGGGACTCCCTGACCGCGCTCATATTGCTGGCGCACCAGACGTCCCGGGCTCTTGGGGGCGATCAGCACCACGTCCAGGTCGGCGGAAGGCTTGATCTGTTTGTAATGAACGTTGAATCCATGGGCGAATAGCACTGCGGCACCGGGTTTGAGATAAGGCGCGATCTGGCTGGCGTAGAGCTCGCTCTGGGCCATGTCCGGGGCGAGCACGGCGACGAGGTCGGCTCTCCGGGCGGCTTGCTCGACAGTCTCGGGCTTGAAGCCGTCTGCTTCCGCCTGCTTCCAGGAAGGACCGCCTTCTCTGGTCGCCACCACGACATCGACACCGCTGTCTCTGAGGTTCTGGGCATGGGCCTTGCCCTGGCTGCCGTAGCCGACCACGACGACGGTCTTGCCGTCAAGGGCTCCTTCGACTACATCTTCTACGGTGTAAACTCTTGCCATTGCTATCTCCTTTGTGTTGATTCTTCTTTCGATACTTTTGATTCTGGTTTCATCCAGGTGACGGCACCATCGGAGGCCGAGGAAACGGTGCTTGCATACTTGGCGAAAACACCCGATTTGTATTTGATTTCCCGGGGCTCGAATTTTCTTGCCGGCTCGCTTAGATCGGCATGGACATCGAGTCTTCTCTGATCGAGATTGATCTCGATCATGTCCCCGTCTTTGATGAAGGCTATGGGCCCGGCACAGGCAGCCTCTGGAGCGACATGACCGATCATGATGCCGTGGGTGGCGCCGCTGAAACGCCCGTCGGTTATGAGCGCCACTGAGTCGCCGAGACCGGCTCCCACCAGGGCACCGGATACGGCGAGCATCTCGGGCATGCCCGGGGCGCCTTTCGGACCGACATTGCGGATGACCAGCACGTCGCCGGCTTTTATCGAACGGCTGCGCACCGCATCGAAGGCGTCGTCCTCGGTCTCGAAGACTCTGGCGGGTCCTTTGAAAAGCGGCTCTTCATGACCGGCGACCTTGATCACGCAGCCTTCCGGAGCCAGGCTTCCCTTGAGGATGGCGAAGCCACCGCGATTCTGGAAGGGAGCTTTCGGCGATGCCACCACTTTCTGTCCCGGGGTCTCCCGGGCATTCTCGGCTTCCTCGAAAAGGCTTTTTTGAGAAACTGTGGGGGCATTCTCGATCAGTCCGCCTTCCTGCAAACGGGCGGCGAGAAGACGCATGCCGCCTGCTTTCTCCAGATCCGGGGCGGTATATCTTCCCCAGGGCTTGAAGTCCACGATGATGGGGGTGCCTGCCGAGATCCGGTCGAAATCGTCGATGGAAAGCGGCACATCCATCTCTCTTGCGATGGCGAGGATATGGAGGATGGCATTGGTGGAGCCGCCGGTGGCAGCTACCGAGACGATGGCGTTTTCCAGGGCCTTTCTGGTGAGAATGCGGTCCGGTCTGAGATCGGCTTCCAGGAGCTTCATAACAAGACCGCCACAGTCCCTGGCTGTTTGCGCTTTGCGCGGGTCTGTGGCGGGTATCTCGTTGGCGCCCATGGGCGATATTCCCATGAAAGTGGCGGCGGTGGACATGGTATTGGCGGTGAATTGCCCGCCGCACGCACCGGCGCCGGGACAGGCGTTATTCTCGAGCTCTTTGAGATCGGCTTCGGTCATGAGTCCGGCAGCGCAGGCGCCCACGCCCTCGAAAACATCCTGGATGGTGACATCCCGGTCATGGAAGCGACCGGGCATGATGGAGCCCCCGTAGAGCATCAGGGAAGGAAGATTGAGCCGGGCAAGAGCCATGATGGTGCCGGGTATGGTCTTGTCGCATCCGGAAAGAGCCACCACCGCATCGAACATATGACCGCGCACGGCCACCTCGATGGAATCGGCCACGATCTCCCGGGAGACTAATGAGGCTTTCATGGACTCGGTGCCCATGGAGATGCCGTCCGAGACCACTACTGTATTGAACTCGAGAGGGGTGCCTCCGGCTTCTCTGATGCCGGCTTTGACGTGCTCGGCGAGATCCCGGAGATGGAAGTTGCAGGGACCGGCTTCGGTCCATGTATTGGCCACTGCTACCAGTGGTTTTTCGAGGTCCGCATCGGTGAGACCGGTGGCTTTGAACATGGCCCTTGCCGGTGCCCGATTGAGTCCTTTTTTGATTCTGTCGCTTTCCATTTTCTCCTGGTCCTGAATAGAAGCCTCTAAAACGAAACCCCCACTGCCTTGCGGTGTGGGGGTCTGCGTCTGATGCTTGAAGATCTCTTACACAGGTAGCCCACACCGCCGGTACGAAATAAGTACCAGGACGTTGAGAATGACTACCAGAGTAAGAGTTGCGTTCATCAATGGTTATTAGATTAGGATCTGAGTCTTTTGAGTTTGTCTGCGGGGCGGGCTGTTCGCCCGGTGCAGAAGCAACATCATACTTGCGTCCCGGAAAGAGTCAATATCCCTCTTGCACTGCCGGGTATTCTTCGTTACATCAGGCTACCGACCGGATCTTCTCGCCCCCGTGGACAGCTTCACAGGCTCCTTGATTGGAGGATCTTGCAAAGTTTCTACACACAAATGATTTGTTTACAGCATCTATATAAGCCCGCATAGCCGAGATCTCGATGTCCTGATCGCAGGCGGTGCCCTGGGAGCGGTTGCCGTCTGCGTCCTCGATGACGATGGTGGAGACGCTCTGGGCGTCATAGCCGCTCCGGTCCGAATGGCTCTGGTGCGAGATTATTCGGGTGGGACCGAAGCGGCTTTCCACCAGGGTCTTGAGGGCTGCAAGGGCGGAGTCTTTGCCCTGGTGCTCCTGGCTGAAAGTGCCTTTCTCGGAGAAGAAATCACCTTCGATACTGACCCGGGAGACTTCTTTCTCCCGTCCATAGTCGATGGCATCGACATGAATGGGCTGCCGGTACTGGAAGTAGAAGCCGATGAGCTCCTCGTCGCTTATGCCTTTACGTCTTTCTTTCGAGCGGTCTTTGATGAACTGCGCGATGGCGGCTTTCTCGTCGTCGGCACAGACAAAGCCATGGCTTTCGATGATCGAGCGGGCATGGTTGCCGCCTGAGAGCGGTCCGAAAGTGAAGCTGATTTCCTTGCCGATCTTGCGTGGATCGAAAGGCTGGTAGGCCATGGGATTCTTGAGGATGGCATTGGTGTGACCACCGGAAGAGTGCCGGGCGGCATTGGCGCCGGTGACGGGCCAGTGCGGCTGGCGGGGGAGCATATGCTCGCAGACGAAATCGGAGATTGCCTGGATGCTGTCCAGATCGATGCCGGTTCGGAGATCCCCTCCGAACTGCTCGATGATCATGATGCACTGCTCCAGCGATGCGTTGCCGGCGCGCTCGCCGATGCCGTTGATGCACCCTTCGATCTGTCTGGCTGGTCCGTCGAAGACAGCATTGATGGAATTCTGGACAGCCAGTCCGAAGTCGTTATGACAGTGCACCGACCAGGTGATCTGACGCTCGGGAAAGCGCTCTTTCACTATCCGGGCATGCTCTTTCATATGAGCCACGAAATAATCTCTGCCTTCCAGGCTGGAAGCGCCTCCGATGGTGTCGGGGCAGTTGATGATGGTGGCGCCCCCTTCGATGGCGGCTATTATAAGCTCGCTGGTGAAGTCGAAGTTTTCTCTCATTCTCGAATAGCCTTCCGGGCTGAATTGCACTTCGAGTCCGGCATCGGCAGCCATTTTCACCATCTTGTAGAGATCTTCGATGATCCTGCTCTTTTTCTGGCTGAGCTCTCCGAGGGAAGCTTCCATGAGCTCCGGGTCCACCGGGACATAAGTATGCAGCCGGCCTTTGCCTATATGGATGACCGGCTCCAGGGACTCGATGGTCTTCACCACCTGACTCTCCCGGAGCTGACAGAGAGCCGCGATGGTGGGCTTGTATTCTTGAGCGGCACAGAGACGGGCGATCTCGTTGACGATCTGGAAGTCGAGGTTGCTGGCCGAGGGAAAGCCTGCTTCGATGATGTCTATCTTCATGGCCGAGGCGAGCTTGAAATAAGCAAGATTATTCGGCAGGCTCATGGCGGCGCCCGGGCATTGTTGCCCGTCCCGGAGGGTGGTATCGAAGATGCTTACTTTCTCTTTCATATGGAACTCCCGGAATAAAAAAGGCTCTGTCAGAGACAGAGCCTTGAAGGACGACGAAAACCCGGCTCTGTCTACAAGCGAAACGGCAGCAGAAGCAGGGCGAGAAGATTCGACCGGAGACAGATTAGATGGCGGATTTGCGTGAATTCGAACATGACTAGTTTTTATAACCCGGCTCTTTCAATGTCAACCAGCGCGCCTCGCCTTCGTTACGATTTTATATGAAGGGCGCACTGAAGGTGGTGCCGGTTTTTCTATATAAGGATAAAGATCCTGATCCCGAGCCTTATTCCGTTTTGTAACGAGAGCACTCCGGGGGTAGTGACAAAGAATTCGTGGTGTCGATAATTGGAGACATGAAAAACCTGCTGGCGACTATGACCATGGCGATGATGATGCCCTCCGCGAGGGGGGTGGCGCCACGTCGCTGGTTTTTCAAGATTCGTAGATTCAAAATCTGATTGAAATACCAAGTTCGTAGCAGCCGCTCTCCTCGCAATGAGGAGGGCGGTTTTCTCATGCACTGATTTTTTCCAACAGCGTTCCAGGAGGACAGACAGATGACACGTGTATCAAAGAATCAAAAACATAAAGAGCTGGGCTTCGCCACCGCCGCTATCCATGCCGGTCAGGAAGCGGACCCCACCACAGGGGCGCTGATCACCCCGATTTTCCAGACCGCCACATTCGTGCTCGAGGAGCTCGGGGTGAACAAAGGCTATCAATATGCCCGCACCCATAATCCCACCAGAGCCGCCCTGGAGCAGTGCCTGGCCAGCCTCGAGGGAGCCGAGTTCGGTCTTGCCACCGCTTCCGGTCTGGCAGCCGCTTCCACCGTCCTCAACATTCTTTCCCAGGGGGATCATGTGATCTGTGGTGAAGATGTCTATGGCGGTGTCTACAGATTGTTCGAGCAGGTCTACAAACGATTCGGCATCGAATTCACTTATGTGGACGCCCGGGACATCGAAGCTGTGGAGGCTGCTGTCCGGGACAACACCAGGCTCATATGGGTGGAGACTCCGACCAATCCGTTATTGCGCCTGGCAGATCTCAAGAAAATCGCTGCCATCAGCGCTCGTTACGATTTGATCTTCTGTGTGGACAACACTTTCGCCACCCCCTGCCAGCAGAGACCCCTGGCTCTTGGTGCCGATATCGTCATCCACAGCACCACCAAAT
>JAGQHH010000366.1 GCA_020431945.1 Cyanobacteria bacterium HKST-UBA02
GCGAGCACGGCAAGACCCTGCCCGAGGCCCGGGCATCCGTGCAACGCGCCATCGAAGTGGTGGAGTTCGCCTGCGGCATCCCCAGCCTGATCACCGGTGAGTCCATCGAGAATATCGCCCGCAATGTCGACTGCGAGACAGTCCGCCATCCCCTGGGCGTCTGTGTCGGCATCACGCCCTTCAATTTCCCGGCCATGGTTCCTCTCTGGATGTATCCCATCGCCATCACCTGCGGCAACACTTTCGTCCTCAAACCCTCTGAGAAAGTTCCCCTCTCCAGCCTGCTCATCGCCGAGCTCCTGTTGAAAGCCGGGATTCCCA
Organism: Cyanobacteria bacterium HKST-UBA02; assembly: GCA_020431945.1. The sequence goes on from JAGQHH010000366.1 coordinate 322, forward strand.
AGGGTGTTTTCAATATCGTTCATGGCGGCAGAGATTGCGTCAACGCTCTTCTCAACCACGAGAAAGTGAAAGCAATCTCTTTTGTCGGCTCCACCGCCATAGCCAAGTATATCTACGAGGTCGGCACGAAGAACGGCAAACGAGTGCAATCGGCAGGCGGTGCCAAGAACCACATCATCATCATGCCCGACGCCGACATGGAGCAGACGGTCCAGGCGCTCTCCGCCTCGGCTTTCGGCTGCGCCGGCGAGCGCTGCATGGCAGGCTCCCTGGCCATACCGGTGGGTGAAGCCGCCGATGCCCTTCTGCCCCAGCTGGCTGAAGCCGCCTCAAGCATGAAAGTCGGTCGCACCGACCTGGTGGATTCGCAGCCCGATATGGGTCCGGTGATTACCGCCGACCATTTGAATCGTATCCGCTCCCTGGTGGACAAAGGCGACTCGGAAGGCGCCAAGGTCCTTGTGGACGGACGCAAGCTCAAAGTCAAGGATGCTCCGGAAGGCTTCTTCTTCGGTCCCACCATCATCGACAATGCCAAACCGGAGATGACCGTGGTCAGAGAAGAGATCTTCGGACCGGTACTGTCGGTGGTGAGAGCCAGGACTATCGAAGACGCCATCGAGCTCGGCAATGCCTGCCCCTACGGCAACGGTGCCGTGATCTTCACCCAGAGCGGTCGGGCCGCCCGGGAATTCAAGCATCGCTTCAATGCCGGCATGATCGGCATCAATGTCGGCGTACCGGCTCCCATGGCCTGGTTCCCCTTCACCGGATGGAACGCTTCTTTCTTCGGGGACCTGCATATCCAGGGTCGCGAAGGAATCCAGTTCTACACCCAGCAGAAGATGACCATGACCCGCTGGTTCGCTCCAAAAGACGGATCTTTCCAGGATCCGATCTGGAAGACCCGCGGCAAGTAAGCACCGAACGGACAAGTCTTGACCAGGTAATCGAATATTTTTGCTACCATGTGACGGTTTTCTACACATGTTTCAGGGTGGCTCGATGCAAAGCGAATATATCGATTACCAGGACGGATCAACCACTTGCGAAGCCTATGCAGCCCATGATGGCAAGGGCGACGCCAGGCGCCCCTGCGTGCTCATTTCGCATGCCTGGGGAGGGCAGAGCGACGGCGAGCGCGAAGTAGCCGACAAGCTGGCCGGGCTCGGTTATCTCGCCTTCGCCCTGGACAACTACGGCAAGGGCAGACGCGGCACGAGCATGGAAGAGAACGGCAAGCTCATGCAGCCTTTCATCGACGATCGCAAGATGTTGAGAGACCGGCTCCTGGCCGGGCTCACCGCCGCCCAGAAACATCCTCTTTGCGATCCGGACAGAATCGCCGCCATCGGCTATTGTTTCGGCGGTCTTTGCGTCCTCGACCTGGCCCGTAGCGCCGACCCGCGGGTCAGGGGAGTGGTCAGTTTCCATGGTCTTTTCGGCGCTCCCGGCATAGGCGAGCAAAAGCCGATCTCGGCGAAAGTGCTGATCCTGCATGGCTGGGATGATCCCATGGCGACTCCGGACAATGTCCTCGAGGTTACCAGAGAGCTCACCGCCGCCGGTGCGGACTGGCAGCTCCATGCTTATGGCGCGACGGTGCACGCTTTCTCGAACCCGGGAGCCAATATGCCGGAGCATGGCATACTCTACAAAGAAAGCGCAGCAAAACGCTCCTGGCAGGCGATGCAAAATTTCCTGAACGAGATTTTCAGTTGATCAGGCGCTTTCGCGTTCCATCGAAACGATAGACATAGAGACCGGCTTCCTCGGAAGCCAGATAGAGCAAACCGTCTCGAGCCGCCATATCGACCAGGCGCATGGGGGCGGCGGTAGTGTCTATGGTGCCGGCCAGAGAAGGGATGCCACCGGACAGATCGAATGCCGCTATGCGAGCGGACTCCTGAACATAGACGAGATCTCTGTCCAGCTCGACAGCGGTGGCACCGGTAACACCGATCTCGTTGAGAGGCGCCAGAAAAACTTTTGCTCCGGAGCGGCTCACCCGGAAAACGCGCAGGCGGCCCGAGCCGGGAAAGGCGCCGACGGTGGCGAAAAGACGATCGTCTCGGGCGCAGAGACCCTCCACCGGCGCACGCTGGGGGATGGAAGCCAGAGGGCTGATATGCTCAGGGTTCGAGCAGTCGTAGATACGAAGCTCCGGCTTCGAGGCGGCGCTTCTCGTACCGACAAAGAGAAGATCGCCGCTGGCGGCAAGAGCGGTCACCCCGCCCGGAAGCGGCAGGAAGCCGTTGTTCGGGCGGTGACGATCGAGAGGCAGAGCGACGGTATAGAGACCTTCATAACCACCGGTGGCCACCAGACTCTTTGTGAATACCGGTCGCTTGCTGGAGCCGGGCACAGGCATGACGAATCGATTCCCCCGGGCGGATCTGGCTGAGGGATCGTAGATCTCCAGCCAGTCGCGCTCTGAGGCCACGCTGGAGCCTCCGCGCTTGAGGACTGCGGTAACGCTGCCGTTGCTGGCGATGAAGCGCGGTCTGGCACGATCGTTGACGATCTCGGGGGGACGCTTTTGAAGAGGGTTCTTGTAGGAGAATATGCCCCGGGTCGCCCCGACAAGCAGCCCGCCATCGACCACCGGACTGACAGTGACAACTCTTCCAGGTTGCTCTATTTGCCCGGCGAGACAGAGACGACCCTTATCGTCTTCACTGGTGGCAAGCACAAGAAGCGATCCGTCGGCGCAGGTCGCGACAAGCGAGCCGAAAGATGGTGCCACCGCCAGCGCCGCCGAGGAAGTAGTCCAGAGCGATTCGATCACCGGCTTGCCGGCGAGAAGGCGTACAACCATGACTCCTTCGCTACCGGCAACATAGATCCGGTCATCGATCATGGCAATCGAATTGACGCCCCATCCATGGGGCAAATCGAGGCGGCTCGCGAACTCCAGTCGCTTATCCGCTTGCCTGTAAATCGAAAGAGCGCCGGCAGAGCGTGTGCCGGCAAGAGCAACTAGAGCACCACCGGTGGAGAGCACCGCATCGCTACCAAGACCATGCTCCACGGCATCCAGCAGCCTCGGTCGCTCCGGCTCGCTCAGATCCATGAGCTTCAACTCGCCACCATCGACAAGACAGAGATGCTCACCGGTGACCGACAGGGCGGTGGCATCGAGAACCTCGCCGTCTACGGCGCTTCTGTCTTTGTAAGGATGGAGCCTGGGATTGTCCGCGTCTCTCAGGTCGACTATCTGCAGACCTTCCGAGCCGGCAGCCAGATAGGCGGTATCGCCATTGACGGCAACACCGCGAACTGCCGTTCGATAGCCGAAGCTCGAGATTTCCCGTGGAACTTTACGGTCCTTAATATCAATCAGCCTGAGACCGCCCCGGCCATCCGCGACATAGACACGATCCCCGTCCATCAGTATCTGTCTTATGGGGCTCAAGAGAGAGAGCTTCGAAATGATCCGGGGCTCCTCCGGAATTTTCGTGTCGATCACAAGTAGATCACAACCATAGCCGGCGCATGCCAGAGATCCGCTTGTACTGAGGGCACAGGGCAGCCCGCCTTTGTGGTCGACCAGTTCGAAATTAGTGGTCGAAGGAAGGCGAGCGATGCCGGTCCGGGGCGGTGCCAGGACATCGATTCCCGAAAGAAGCCTGGTTTTCTGAACCAGCTCGGCAAGCTCACCGCCAGCCAGAGCAGCTATTGTCACCGCACAGGCGATTACGGTGCCGCCAACAATAAGAGCTTTTCGAGAGGACATTCCGGTACCCAGCCTGAACAAACTTAGGAACAACCCATCTGAACACCCAACCTCTACAGGCGTCGGATAGTATTTAGGATGAAAGCCTGGCCTGTTTTGATATTTATAGACCAAGATGAAATCTGGTTGACAAGCTACCTGGTCTCGCCGAAACTAATTGTGGCTCAAGAATATGTAGCCGCGGAGGGACGAGCATCAGCCGTCCCCGGACCCGGCTGTTATTTTTTCGACACGGCATTGTGGACATGGAGCGTTGGACCATGACTGTCGGAGCGATCGAGCGCCGTTCAATGACTTTCGAAGGCCGCACCAGGCGCTGGTTCCTGGAAGGTCTGCGGCGCTGCCAGAACGTCCATCCCAGTGACCAGGACAGCTGGTGGAAGGTGATGTGCCTTACCGGTGGAGACTACTTCTCCACCCTCGGCTACCTCCCCGGCATCGCCTTTCTATCGGCAGGATTCCTCTCTCCCTTTGCCACCCTGATCGTGGTGCTTGTCACTCTCTTCGGTCTGGTGCCTCTCTACAGTCGGGTAGCCAAAGCCAGCCCGCACGGACAGGGCAGCATCGCCATGCTCGAGAGCCTTCTGCCCGGCTGGCGCGGCAAGTCTCTGATCCTTCTTCTGCTCGGCTTTGTCGCCACCGATTTCATCATCACCATTACTCTCTCGGCAGCCGATGCCACCGCCCATATCGTCGAGAATCCCCTGGTGCCGGTATGGCTCACCAGTCGTGTGGGAGTCACCCTGATCATGCTTCTTGTTCTGGGCGCCATCTTCCTCAAAGGATTCAGAGAAGCCATCGGTCTGGCCGTCGGCATAGTCAGCCTCTACCTGATCCTCAATACTGTAGTGATCGCGAGATGCCTGGGCGAGATCGCCATCCATCCGGCCTTCGTCTCTCACTGGTATCAGGGAGTATTCGGTCACCATACATCGATCTGGGGAATCGCAGGCATATCGCTGATTCTTTTCCCCAAACTTGCTCTGGGAATGTCGGGTTTCGAGACCGGCGTCTCGGTAATGCCGCATGTCAAAGGCGATCCCGGCGACAGTGCCGAAGACCCGGCAGGCCGTGTACGCAACACCCGCAAGCTCCTGCTCACCGCCGCTATAGTCATGGCCGGTCTCTTGCTCACCACCAGTTTCATCACCGCCACTCTCATCCCCGCCGCGCTTTTCGCCGAAGGCGGGGCCGCCAACGGCAGGGCTCTCGCTTATCTCGCCCACAAATATCTGGGCGACGGCTTCGGCTCCATATACGATACCAGCACCATTCTCATCCTCTGGTTCGCCGGTGCATCGGCAATGGCAGGCTTGATGAATCTCGTCCCGAGATATCTGCCCCGCTACGGCATGGCGCCGGACTGGGCACGAGCCCAGAGACCCCTGGTGGTCGTCTTCACCATGATCGCCTGTGCCGTCACCCTGGCTTTCCGGGCCGATGTCGATGCCCAGGCAGGCGCCTATGCCACTGGAGTACTGGTGCTCTTCACCGCCTCCGCCCTGGCGGTGACGCTGTCGGTCTGGAAAGAATCATATAAGAGCCGGCTTGCCTTCACCGCCATTCTCGCCATCTTCGCTTATACATCTGTGGCCAATATCATCGAGAGACCCGAGGGTCTGCATATCGCATCGCTCTTTATACTGGCTATCTTCGTCACCTCTCTCATATCCAGGGCGATTCGCTCTTATGAGCTCCGGGTTCATGGTGTCGAGCTCGATGAGACCGCCAGCAAGATCATCGACGAGGTCCTCGAGTCCACCGGACGAATCTGTCTCCTCTCCAGGCGACCCGGCGGCACTGACTATCTCGAGAAAGAGACGCGCACAAGAGAGATACACAAACTCAACAGCGATGCCACCACTTTCATCTTCCTCGAGGTCACCCTCACGGATCCCTCCGACTTCGCCGACGAGATGCTCGACATCTCGGGACGCTACGAGAACGGCTGCCGGGTCCTCGCCTGCGACAGCCAGGCCATACCCAATGCTATAGCGGCGCTTCTTCTGGAGCTGCAAAGACGAAGCGGCACGATCCCCCATGTTTATTTCGGCTGGACCGAAGGGCATCCCTTGACCTGGATTTTCAAGTATATTTTCCTGGGCGAAGGCGAAACCGCCACGGTAACCAGGGAAATCCTCAGAAAGGTCCAGCGCGACCCGGCAAAACGCCCCCGGGTGCTCGTCGGATAAACAACAAAATGCCCATACTATTCATTCACGGTGTCTCGGTTCGCGACGACAGCGGCTTCGATCAGATCGAGCCTCTCCTGCGCCGCTTCGCTGCTCCGGCAATCTCGGACGAGCCGGACTCGGTGACCATCGAATATTGCTACTGGGGCGATCAGGCGGCCCGACTCTCCTGGTCGGGCTCTTCAATCCCCCTCAGCCTCGGGCACCGGGCTATCGAGCGCTCCATGGAGAGAATCCGCCATCGCCGGGAGCAACTGGTCAAAGCCGGCCAGCTCATGACGAGCAACCAGTGGCTTACGAAAGTAAAAGAAGTGCGCCAGCACTCGAAAGAACGCCTCAGTGATTTCCTGGCAAGCACAATCCAGGCGAGCAACAGGCTTACGGCAAAGGAGAAAGCAGCCCTCTGCCTGGCTCTGGATGAAGCCGTTCAAGAGGAAGGCGAAGAGACCATCGAAGAATCGATCAAGAATCCCGAGGCTCTCCAGAAGCGGATCAGAGATCGATGCAACAGGGTGCTGGAGAGTCTCGGAAACCGGCACGACTGGTCCGAGCAGAGCTTCAACATCAAGGAATATGCCACCCGAGCTTACAAGCTGCCGGCCTCCGCCGCCACCAAGGTAGCCATGGAGCTCCGGGCGCCTATACACCGCTTCATCACGCTATTCCTGGGTGATGTCTTCACCTATCTCTACCGCAGAGGCGATGCCTCGGATCCCGGTCCGATACCGACAGTGGTGCTCAATCATCTCGAGCGATTGAACGAGATCAAAAAGTCTCGGGATGGCGAGCCTCTTCTGGTGCTCACTCACAGCATGGGCGGCCAGGTGGTCTATGACATCGTCAGCCATTTCCTTCCCCTGGGCGAGCATCAGGACATGCGTATCGATTTCTGGTGCGCCACCGCTTCTCAGGTCGGTTTTTTCGAAGAGCTCAAGCTCTTCCTGGCCAGCTCCGATCTGCATGGCGAAGAAACCGGGGAGCTTGCTCCTTATCCGGACGACAGATATCTGGGCTACTGGTGGAATGTCTGGGACTACAACGATTTCGTCAGCTACAGCGCCGACGGCATTATCGACGGAGTCGACGACGAGGCATACGGCACCGGTATGGATGTCGTCGAGGCGCACATGGGCTATCTTTTCCTTCCCAGTTTCTACCGGCGCATGCGAAGCAAGCTTCAGACCGCCAGAGAGCTCGGCTGGAAGCGCCCCGATCCCGATTCCGAGCCGAACCCAAAACTGGTTTGACTTACACATATGAGTGGCATATACTCAATATCCACTCAAGGTCCTGCGCCATGGTCAAACAATCGAAACGCGAGAATTTTGACGTAAGCCCGGAACAAGAGGCTTACATCAACAGCCTTCAGGAGCTGATCAAGGCACCTTCTCGAAAAGACGCCATTCTGACCGCCGTGCGCCTTACTTTGCTTCTAGCCGCGGAATCGCAGCAAGGCTACCAGTTCTATCTTGCAAAACCAGGTTGCCGGGATCCAAGAAGACTACTCATGGCCGAAATCGAAGCACCCAATCTTCAAACATGGGC
>JAGQHH010000367.1 GCA_020431945.1 Cyanobacteria bacterium HKST-UBA02
CCCTGAACAAGCCAGCTTCCCATGAATCCCGGCGGCAGAGGAATGCTCCTCTGTGTCGAGGCAGTTGCCTTGAGAGCTTTGGGAGGGCGTTTATCGACATTGCCCTGGAGAGGTTGAGGCACCGCCACCGCCTGGGGCTCCGGATAAGAGGCCTCTCCCTGGTAGGGGTCCTGGACATAGCCTTTCTGCTCGATACCGAGCTTGAACGGCTCGTCCGCCCCGACGGAAGTGGACAGACCCGGCGTCAGGGCCAGGAGAGCCAGCAGGGCTGGCAAAGACAGGTGTGCCTTTTTGCGCATAGATTTCTCCTTGCCGGATTTCCAGGTTCCTCTGGTCATTGTAGTGGTTTTAATATTATTTAACCAATACTATCTTATTTGCCGTTTTCGCTTGCGGCAATCTCCAGACCGGCAATCTGCTTGGAGAATCCCATGTCGATGAGCCGCTTATAGGCAGCCTGACCGGTCTCGGACTTGGGCTCGGCGACAACGATGTCCACCAGGGGACCGAGGGCTTCCGGATAGCGATTCATTTTGATGAAGAGATCGGCTTTGAGGAGCTTGGCCCGGTTCTTCAGCCGGCTGAACTCCAGGGCTGTCTCACGTTCGGATTTAGCTTGCAGGTGGGTGGTGTCGCTCTTCTCGAATGCCTTGTACATTTTCCAGTGTGCGTCGGCGACATCCTGGAGCCATTCGGAGATGGCGAAAATTCCATCTTTCACCTGGTCCGGATTGGATACCGCCAGGCGGTTCGAGAGCTCCTCGATTTTGTTTTTCGCATCCAGGCTGGAAAGCGGAAGCTGGCTGTATATCGTGCCTGCCGGAGCCGGAGCCGGAGCCGACTCGGCTCCCGGTACAGGAGCTGAATTAGGAGCTGAATTCGGTGACGAATTCGGCGCTCCTTGAGAATAGCCCCCGGCGCCAGGTATTGGCGAAGACGTGTGATAGCTCGGACCGATGCTTGCATTATTGCCCGGAATAGGGGAGCCGTGCTGCGCTCTCGCCTCACTCATGAGGGCAAGCCCGGTGAGGGCGGCCAGTGTAATTATTCCGGCTTTGGTCACTTTCTCTACTCCATAGAAGACAGAAGAAATTCTAGCATTACCTCATGGCCCCTTGTGATAGGATCAGGTGCCACCAGTGGTGGCTTGCATTACTATGAGGGTGTCCGTGAAGAGTCAGCTTTCGGTCGTCGAGTCTGTCCGAGCGTGTTTCGGCTTGCTTCTCTGGCCGATTTTCGTTGCCGTTCTGCTCGGCTCCTCCTCGAGACCGTCGCAGGCCATGGAGCCGGGCGTCTACCGCAATTACAACACTATCGATCGCTCCTTCGTCAGCCGATTCTTGAAGCCTGACCAGTACATGCACGAGTCCGAGATCAAGCCCGGTATGGAGGGCTACGGACTTTCGGTGTTCAAGGGCAGTAAGGTGGAGCGTTTCGATATCAAGGTCGTGGGGGTCATGAAGCAGTCCCTCAACGGTCGGGATGCGATCCTCGTTCGCATGTCCGGCAAAGCTCTGGAGCGCAATAATGTCGTCCGGGGCATGTCGGGGAGCCCGGTCTATATAGACGATAAGCTTATCGGCGCGATTTCCTACGGTTTCGATTTCTCCAAAGATCCCATAGCCGGCGTGACGCCCATCGTGGACATGCTCGATGCCATTGCCAAGCCGTCCGATGCACCACAGGGTAGAGCCACAGGAAGGACCTACGGACCCATCGACCTGCGCGATCGTACGCTCATAGGTGATGCTCCGGGGAGCTCGCTGAGCAATTTGCGGCGTTCGATGCTCTCTTCCGGCTCACCGGAAATGGTGCCTCTCATGACACCGGTCTCCCTATCCGGGTTTTCTCCCCGGGCTCAGCAGTATCTCAAAGAGCGGCTGGGACGTTTCGGTCTGCGAGTCAGCCAGGGGACCAGCGGCGGTCTCAACGAGGAGTTGATCAACCTCGACCCTCATGCTGCCGACACTCTCGTTCCCGGTAGCGCGGTGAGTGTCCTTCTCTCCACAGGCGATTTCACCTCGGCTGCCACGGGCACGGTGACGGCCTTGTTCGGAAAGCGCCTCCTGGCATTCGGGCATCCATTCCTGGGTAGCGGCGCCCTTGATGTTCCCATGGGAAGCGCTTATGTCCACGACATCCTGCCCAGTCTGTCGGTGAGCTTCAAGCTCTCTTCTCCGATGAAAGTTCTCGGCTCTATCTATGCCGATCGTCCCTGGTCCGTGGGCGGCGAGTTGGGTCGGAAGAGCCGTATGATACCGCTCAAGATCAGGATTGTGGACGAGGAGCGTCACATCGAGAAGACCTACAATTCGCAGGTCCTCGACCATCAGGACTTTACTCCGGACATGCTGGCAGGCACCGTGATATCGGCTCTGGACGCCAGTTTTCAATCGGCTGCTCCTTACATCATCAAGCTCGATAGCTCGATCAAGGTGCAGGACGGTCCGACTATCAAGAGGCAGGATCAATTCGCCAGTGGCGAGACCTCCGCCGGCTCCGGCTCGATTCTCAGCCTGATGCCTTTCTTCTCCGATCCGATTGCCGGTTATGTGCGCTCCACCGCCAGTCGGGTATACAGCAATAAATTCCGTCGAGCCAGTCTCGAGTCCGTGGACCTGGACATCCGTCTCAAACCCGGACGCAATGTCACCGAGATCGAGAGGGTGGTTGTGGACAGACCGGTGGTCAAGCCCGGCGAGAAGGTCGTCTTGAGTTGTCTGCTCGATCCTTTCGATGGTGAAAAATATGTCAGGAACGTAGAGCTCGAGATCCCGAGAAACGCTCCTGATGGTGACCTGGTAATCGGTGTAGCCGGTGGCTCGAAGCTCAGCGAGCTCAGAAAGAGAATGAATCTCCTCGATCCTCCCTCCGAGAACCTCGAGCAATATCTCCGGAAGGTGGTGGAGCGACCCCGCGCCGACGAGCTCATTGCCGTGCTGGCCCTGCCCGATCAGGCTGTCCATATAGGTGGCCAGGCAATCCAGAATCCGCCGGCTCACTGGAGCCGCCTTCTCTTCTCCAACAGATTCACCCGGGGACCGGCTCTTGTCGACGGTGAAGAGCGAGTGGTCATCCCTCTCGATACTCATTTGAACGGCAGCCACATCGTGGCAGTGACGGTGAAACGCCCGGAAGAGTATATGAAGCAGACAGCATGGCTTCCCCTCAACAGCCATGGCTCAGACAGGGCCAGCTCCGGCATCTATATTACTCGCCAGGCTCAGAAAGTCCTGGACGCTTCTTCCAAGACCAGCCTGCCGGTCAAGATCTCAGGAACCCCGTCCTCGCCAGCCGGGCAGCCCGCCACTACCGGCAGTGCGACGGGCAAGCCCTCTCCAGCCGGCGATATCTGGGCCGCCGGAGTGGAAGGAGTGCATACTCGTTCGGTGCGCATGTGGAATCAGAGCGCCGAAAGCGACTTCGCCGGCGGGCGCAAGGAAAGCGTTACGATAGATAGCTGGGGGCGGATATTTCCCGGATTCGAGTTGAGCAGCCGTGCCGACCTCGTGCCGGATCTCAGGGCCTGGTCCTGCGCTTTCGCTTCCGCTTCCGGGACTCTCTATGCAGGCACCGCCGATCGGGTTATGCGCTGGACCGGTACCGGTTCGCCGAAGCTTCAGGCTAAGCTCGATGCAGCGATGATCCCCTGCATGACCTCCGACGATGCCGGCAATATCTATGCCGCTGCCGTTCCCTCGGGCAAGGTTTTCCAGGTCGCTCCCGGATTCGTTAGAGAGGTCTTCAAGCCGAAAGAGAGCGTCATCTCTGCGCTCTGCACCGACGGGTCAGGCAACATCCTCGTGGGCACCGCCGGGACGGGAAGGATTTACAAGATAAGTCCTACTGGTGGGCTGATTGCCACCTTCGACACCGGCCAGGCGCATGTCACCAGTCTCTGGTATTGCCGGCGCGACAGCAAGATCTATGTCGGCACCGGCGAGAGCGGTAGCGTTTTCAGCCTCGAGCCGTCCGGCAAGCTGTCCTGTGAATATCAAACCGACGCTCATATTGTTACCGGGGCTGTACGGGACAGGAAGGGCGACCTCTATGTTGTCACCGCCGGTGATGGCGAGCTGATCAGAATCAAGAACACCGGTCATGTGGAAAAACTGGCTACCAGCGAAGCGTTCTTCACCCTGTATTACGATGAGATGAGTGACTCAGTATTCGCCGGTGATGCCGAGGGCGATATTACCCAGATACAAATCGAGCCCATGAATGGCCGGGCTTTCTTCGTCCCTGTGAAGCATACGGACCAGGAGGCTGTAACCGCTCTTACCGGTGACGGAAAGGGCGGACTCTTCGCCGTCACCAGCAATATGCCAGGTCTTCTTGCCATAAAATTCAGACCCGACAGAACGGCCTCGTTCGTTTCGCCGGTGAAGGACGCGGGGCGCCGTTCGAAATGGTCGCGACTGAGGCTTTTCGGCGCCTTCAATGAGAGCGAGTCAAAAGTGGAGAGTCTCCTCAATGTCGAGTCGAGAAGCGGCGATTCTGCGAAGCCCGATGCTACCTGGAGTGCTTTCGTGCCGGCCAGCCATGGAACCGACGGATTCGAGATCAAATCGCCTCCGGCTCGTTTCTTTCAATATAGACTGAGCTGGTCGCCCGGCCGATTCACTGAAGATGAGAAGACCGTTTTCCCAGCCGGGCGCGGTAATGTAGTGGGTCGGGTGATCGTCACTTATCTGCCTAGCAATCTTCCTCCCGGGCTTTCTCATCTGAGCTTGAATGCCGGCGATTATCTCTCCGATAAGCACGATATCAAGCTGACGGCTTCCGACTCGGACGGCGATGATGTTCTCGTTCGTATCGATATCTCATCGGACAACGGTAGGACATGGAAACTTCTTGCCGACAATGTCAGACCCGAGAGTGGAGACAAAAAGGACAGTAAAGAGAAGGACAAGAGCAAAAAAGATCAGGGCGAGAAAAAGA
>JAGQHH010000368.1 GCA_020431945.1 Cyanobacteria bacterium HKST-UBA02
CCGCCGGCGCTGTCGGTTGGACCACCTTCAACATCGTCGGCTTCGGGCTTTTCGGCAGCCTGGCCTGCGCCGCCGCAGCGGCGGTATTCACCTTCGTGGTCGCTTTCCCGCTGGTCTATCTGGGTACCCGCCTGGTCCTGCGGCCGCTCCTGGCCAGCTGGCTCGGCGAGCCCCTGGTGCGCTTCCACAAGGCTGCCGTGGAGGCGGTAGCGGACCTCTTCGAGTCCTTCTTCGAAGCCTCCCAGCGCACCTACGGTGACCGGACGCCCTACCGGAGCGTCTTCCTGCACACCGTCAACCTGGTCCTGGCAGCCGGTGTCGCATTCGGTGCCTGGTATCTGACCAGCGTCACCCTGGTCTTCGCCGTCTGGCTGGCAGCAGCCATCACGGTGCTGGCGACCCTGCTCTCCTACTTGCTTGCCGGCAAGTTCCTCCTCAAGGTCGGCAATCCGGTAGTCGGCGTCATCGCCGGCGTGGCTGGCGGCATCTTCGTGGGCACCTTCGCCCATGCCGCTCAGGACTATGGCTACTGGGTCTCGGTGCCGGTCGGTCTCGTGACCGCCACCCTCACCTATGGTCTGGTCTTCCCCATCGCCTACCTGATCCTGCGCGCCATCATCAATGTCACGAGCCCGGAACGCTGGCTCGAGCCGGTGCTAGCCGGAGCGCATGGCTGGTGCTGGACCCGCTTTACCAGCGCCTGGGAAGACTTCATGTCGGTGTACCGTCGGGTACGCGACTCGATCAAGCCTTTCTGGGAGAGCCTCAAGGCTACCTATGAGGAAGTTCGCCAGAACGTAGCCAACCTCTTCCCCGGCAACAAGAGCTAGGAAGAAGGCAGCTGAATCGCTTTTACGTGCGTGGTGTCCGGATAGAACCGGACACCACGCGCCGCTCTTTTTAACGCCATTTACTACTATATGATTTAGCATAACCAACAAAAAGAGAAAGCGGAGCAGGGTCGATCCCTGCACCGCTTTTGTTCTCTTTCCCGGTCAGGACCAGGCGAGCTCGTACCAGAAGCCCACCCGCTTGAGCACCGCGACGATTGCCGGATAGCTCCGGATCTTGTCGCTCTCGTTGCGAGCGACAGCTTTTGCCCGGTCGAACTCCCGGCGGCGCAGGTAGAAGACCAGGGTGCGCACACAACTGACGCCGCGGCCCTGATTCTCTCCGGACTGCAGCCGGTCGAGCTCATCGGCGAGAGCGCCTTCCGGGAATCCGAAATAGACGATCTCCTCGAAGGGCGCCTCGCTGAGCATCCGGTACTCCAGCTTGACACCGGGCTCAGAGGTGTCGACACTCTCACTGCTCAGATGAGAGTCCTCATGGGGCTCCACCTCCAGGAGGTCGGCGCTCTGACACTGTCTGTAACCCTCCGGCTTGCCGCGGAGATACTCGATGACAGCCAGACGAGCCAGGCGCTCGCTGCTTGCCACCACGACAGTGCATCCGGAACCCGCACCTTCCGGGTCCCAGTGTTTGACGGTGAAGGCTCTGAGCATTTCAGAATCCTTTGCGGCGATGTTTCATGTACAAGTTGTCGATGGCGCCTGCGATCATGCCGAGAGCCGCGCCGGCGACGAAGCCGAGCATGACATACCAGGACACCGCCATGAGAGCCACATGCATGACCGGGACACCGGTGATGTCCACCACCGGCGTATAGACCGTGAGGTAGTAGCAGCGACCGACCACCGCCGCAGTGACGACAAGGGCAAGCAGAGCCGAACGATTGCGGCCGCCCAGGAGAAAGCCCGGGATGAGTACCAGGATGCCCAGAAGCGGGCTGAAGTTATCGACGATTCGCCAGAACATAGATAGCTCCTTGGCTGGTTTGAGAAAGAACCTCCCGAAACCTTCCCGATCTCCGAACCAACAAACAACGCTTCCACACATACAGCCAGGGGCTGTTTGCGAAGAAGCGTAAGTAATGCTGGCAGGAGATCGAAAGGGAATTTGGAACCTGTTGCTAGGATTCGAGAAGTTATACTCATGAGTATCAAATCAGAAAGACGAAAATCGTCTTCGTGGCCTCGACTCATTGATGGAAATACGAATTATCAATAGTTAGCGCAGCCAGCACGGACCTCTAATAAATGAGCCTGGTTATTTCAAGAAGCAAATATAGAGATTCAATCGAATCAGGCAATATCGCTGCCGAGCTCAGGAGGCAGGGACTCGAGGTATTTGCCTGGAGCGACGCCCCCGGAGCCACTTATAGCCCGCACAGCCACGGGCACGACGAGACCATCGTAGTCATCGCCGGCTGTATCGAGTTCGAGATCGATGGTGTCAGACATCTTCTCGAGAAAGGAGACGAGCTCGTACTGCCGGCCGGCACCGTGCATAGCGCCGTCAATCCGGGCGATAAGCCCGTACGCTACCTTATCTGTTCCTGAGCTATTGCTTGATCACCCAGCGCAGCCAGCGCATAGCCTCCGCCACAGAGATGCTGTAGACAGGACAGCCCCGGGGGAGATGCGGCCGATTGCCGTCGAACATCTCGGAGATCGAACCGAGACAATCCTCTTCCATGAAGTGGTCGAAGAAAGGCTGCATGGTCAGCCTGATCCGGTTGGCGGTCTCCGGTCCCCTGCCATGAGCATTGATCAGAGCGTCGCAATAATGTCCCAGGAGCCAGGGCCAGCCTGTTCCCTGGTGCCGGCAGAGGTCACGGTGATAGCGATCGGGATGCTCGAAACCACATCCGAACACGCCTTGGTAGCTGGGGTCGGAAGCAGAAAGAGAGCGGATTCCCATGGGGATGAGAAGCTCGCTTTCGACAGCACGAAGGATAGACTTCTCCTGGTCCTGGCGTAACGCCCGAAATGGTAGCGATACCGCCAGGAGCTGGTTGCAGCGAACACTGTCATCGCTCTTGCCGGTGGGCACGACTCCCAGCTCGATGACATCGAAGAGGCAGGCCCGATCATCGTTCCAGAATTTCTGCATGGAGGCCCCGGCGAGTTTCGCCACTTCAGCCAGCTCCGCCGCCTCGGGCAGGCTCGTCTCCAGACTCTCCATGAAAAACTTGATGGTCTCGAGATAGTTGTACCAGAGGGCGCAGAGCTCCACGGCTTTGCCCGGTCTCGGGGTAATCGGAATGCCTTCTACTTTGGCATCCATCCAGGTGAACTCTCTGGTCTTGTGGGCACAGCGCAAGAGACCGTCGCTGGAGTCCGCTTTGATACCGTCATTGACACCATTCAGATAAGCGCTTGCCGCCTCAACCATTTGAGGCAGGAGGCTCTCGATGAGCTCTCTGTCTCTGGTAACCGAATAATACTTGTAGAGGGCCCAGCCCCACCAGAGGGTGACATCGGCACCTTCGTACTCGGATCGGCATTCCTCGGTCGGATAGTCATAATCGAGACTGTGATTGGGTATGATCCCGCTGCGCATGCGCTCGGAATAAGTGCGCAGGAGCCTCGCGCCCGAATCGAAACGGCGCGTAGCTACTGTCAGACCGGGAAGGCTCAGCATGGCGGCACGCCCGCCGTCGTTATACCAGGGATAACCTTCCACCACCATCACCGGCGCATCGTCATCGGTAGAAGTGCTCACCAGAAATTGATCGCAAGCGATGAGCATCATATCGGCACGCTGGGAGCCATCGAGATTAGCCCGCTCGATGAGACCGGACTGGCGCTCTACGACTGCATCCACCGCGGTCCGGCAATCGGGTTTGTGGATCGGATTCTCGAAGCTGGCCCCGACGGTGAATTCTTCCTCGGCTTTGAGAGTCGAAGTGACCGAACCGACATAGAAGAGATCCTCGGTATCGGGCAGCCCTCTGATAGACTCAGTGGGCCAGCGGAAATCCCACCACCACTGCTTATGCGACTCGTAGCTGCCCTCGCTCCAGGTCAAACAGAGCCGTCTTGCGTGATCATCCAGGATGATCACGCTCTGGTTGGCCGACACGAACTGCGAATACTTTTTGTCCGAGGACCCCTTCACCTCTTCATGGAACCCACGATAGCCGACCAGAAATTTACAGGTCAGCTTCACCGACTCGAAGGATCGGTCGGGATCGGGCATCCAGTAGTAGCCGAAAACCACCTCGTCGGTGCCCCAGGGATGAACGAGCTGGCGGATCAGATAATTGCCCTCGACCTCGAAGACCCAGGTCGGCACGGGAAGTGGCGCAAAACACTCGATGAATTTGTAACCCGTTGGAGAAACGACTCCCGAGGCCCAGTGGTTGGTGGAAAGCTCGAACTCCCGGCCATCCAGAGAGAGGACCTCCTCGATTCGGTTGAGAATCACATGACGGTTGTGCGGCGGAGGCAGGGCGGCAACCAGGGAGGCATGGTACCGCCTGCGGTTGGCACCCGAAACAGTGCCCATCGAATAACCACCCAGACCATTGGTGACCAGCCACTCTCTGCCGTCAGGCTTGTCTTTGGACGGATACCAGACTGGCACCTCGTATTTGAGAGCCGGATGGCGCGATTTCAACCAGCTGATCAATCCGAATGTCATGGGCCACCGAAAGTCGAGGGACGAATTCTCTTGAAGTAATGGTAACTCTTTTTGCCCTTCTGCCATTCTCTTCAAAACATTTATACTATTCTATTTAGTAATTTATCCAGGAAGAAGTAAAACTCCAGACACACCACTGCGAGAAACCCGCAGATGGTGCGCCGAAGTCTTACTGAAGCAAGGTTTGATCTTTACCCGAGCTATTCAGGCATGCCCCTGCGGAAGCTTATTCCGTGCATGGGGACCCAGCCGCCTTTGTTGCCATTGGCGGTTTCGTCCCACATATGGCGGACGCCGTTGAACTCGATGCGGAAGAAGAACCCGAACTTACGGGAGCCCTTGCCGCATGCGAAGAACGAATCGGCGAACCAGTCCAGGGTGACGATCTCTTTGATGGTCGCCACGGATTCGTCCACGGTGAGCTTCAGCACGATTTCGCCGGTGGGTTGCTCGGCTTCGGGATCGTTGACGTCCACGAAAAGCTCGGCTTCCTTGATGGCGAAGTTCACCCGGTCATGAGCGGCGTTGTACCAGAAGTCCTTCCGGGCCAGCGTCCACTTGCCGATACCGCAATAGCTCAGGACACGCAGGATGAGAGCCTTGTCGGACCTCACCCGCGCCTCGTCGCCAATGCACTTGTCGGCGATGACCACGATGGCGTGCTCATCCGAGCGGATACCGTTCTTGATGACGGAGCCCGCCCGGTGGTGCACGATGATGCGACAGATTCGCGCCACCAGGTCAACCGGAATACCGTGCTTCTTGAGATAGCGGTTGGCGATTCGAGCGCCTTCCACATGGTGGTTCTTGATGTCCACCGCTCGGCCGATGTCGTGGAGCCAGGCAGAGACGGGAATAACGAACTCCCGCGTGACCTCGTCCATGCGATCGGGGAAAATCTCGTGAAGCTGCTTCGTGAGCTTGAGAGCCAGCGCCGTGACCTCGTCCCCGTGGACGTAATCATGGCGAGTCTGCCCGCTCGAGTTGCGATCACCTTGCTCGTAAATCGAGAGTAGTTCCGGATCACGATACATGCGATCACGGAACTCTTTCAGTTCCGCGATATTCATACATTCACTCCTCTTTACGAGTTCTTGTTAGTAAAACTGTGTTCTATCCCCGCCCCCAGGCGCAGTCGAATAAGTCTCAAATTGGCTATTCAGTGCTTGTCTTGGTCTATCTCAGGCTGGGGTGGAAGGAAGGAACGCTTTGAAACTAGCAATGAGCTCTCTTAAAAGGCAATATTTGTATCTTTACAACCATGTAAAGCCTTGATTCACAGGGGACAAAGAGGCAAGACCAGGCTGCGCCACCTAGCGCAGGGCTGGCAATCGGATGACAAAAAAAAGAGGCGCCATTACGGTGCCTCTCTCAATTGCTCGCAGGACCGGTGCTGCCCTCGGTAGAAAACATCCCTGCTCTCTCTCCCTTGAGAACCTGCGATATGGAATTGTCTCGTCTGTCTCCTTATACCCACCCGGTTTTTATCGGAATTAGGACGGGTCTCTTTATGAGACTATAGTACGTCGGAGAACAGCCGCTGTCACTGGGGAAACTACGTATCGCCTGTCTCATCGGCATCAGAGGTGGTGGCCCGATCGCTTTCCTCGGTAGTTATATCAGTCTCTGGAAAAGGCGGTGGCTCGAAGCTCGTCTCGGCGACTGCCGCTGTGCTGGGATGATCTTCGATATATTCTTCATCGAAGTCATCGCCGGAATCTTCGACGATTTCGATGCTCTCGACGGTCTCGACGACGGTCTCGGCCACCGGCGCCAGCTGCGCCTCGCCGCCTCCACCCCCGGCCCGGATCAAGCCGCTGAGATGCTCGATGAGCTTCTCGGCCTGGCTTCTGCCAAGCTCGTCCCAGTGCGGTATTCCAAATGTCTTGTCGGAATATTCATCGGCCTCTTCGTCGGACCAACCGATCAAATCCAGCGCCCGGCCAAGGACTGTCAGGTAGTTCTGGTCCGTGACCTCCGGAAGCATCACCTCTTCTTCTCTGGTCTCCTGCGCCGGAGCAGCAGGTTTCGGATCCACGGTGGCGAGATTCACCTCCGGGCCGATAGCGATTTCTTTCGGAGGCTCTTTCGGTTTGGGCTCCTCTATCACCATCTCGGGCTCCCTGGTGGCAGCCGGCACCGGTTGCCAGGGCGAGTCCGTCTCGCCCGCCAGCTCCTGCTTCAGGGATAGAGAAATGACCAGTTGCCTGAGCTCGTCTATCTGCTTGGAGATCTCGATGAAGCGCCTCTCGGCGAAGTTCCTGAATCCGATAATCGATTCGAGAACCACTTCGGGATTGCCCGGAGCAGTAGGCACGCCGATGAGCTTGGGAGAGATCAAGCCTTCCGCTTCGATCTGAGGGCGAATCTGAGAAGTAGGCCAACCCTGCTCCACCAGCTCTTTAATCCGCTCCAGGACACTCAGGTCCTCAGGACGGTACTGACGCTGCTGCCCGCGTCCACGCTTGATGTCGAGCCCGAACATGAGCTCCCAGCGTCTCAGCTGGTGAACCGAAAGTCCAAGCCTGGCAGCCACCGTATTGATCGACATTAGGTCCTGCGACGCCATAGCCACTCCTCAAACTCTTTGCCTACAAATAGGTTACCACCAAACTAGCGTAGCTAAGCTAGCTATCCCGAGAAGTGCTGATAATGAGGGAGCAGGGCTGTAGAGAATTTCACTATATAGCATAGTTATTCGCAGAACAAAAAAGAATGCACCGGGCCGGGATGGAACATCTCTGTTCCATTACCCGGGCCCGGCGCATTCACGTGGAGCTCAGCAGTTGCCTACCAAGCTCGTTCCGGCACGACGCCTACCAGCGACCGTTGTAGCGGCAGCGGACGCCGCGACTGTTGTTGTAGTAGTAGCCGTTGTTGCTGTAGTCCCAGCTGGCCTGGACCGTGCGGGTCACCTGCGTGGTCACCAGAACCTGACGGCCGGTGTAGACAGGGCGACCCCACTGGTCATAGACCACCTCGGGCTCGTAGCTCTGGATCACCTCCACCACCTGCACCGAGATCGGCTGGTAGATCGGCTGATTCCAGTGCTGCTGCTGGTTCCAGCGCTGAGGCTGACGGTAGACCACCGGCGGCTGCCGGTAGATCGGGCCCTGGTTCCATCCGCCATTGCGGTGAACGCCGACGCCGACACTGGTGCCGAAGGGACCCGAGAACACGTCGATGTTCACGTCCCGGCCACCGTGACGGCCATGCGAACCCTTGCTGATGGAGATGCCGAACCCGCCCGGGCCGACGACGATGGAGGTATTGTTGTGACGATACCCCTGAGCCGAAGCCGTGCCAGCAAACACAAACAGTGCCGCGATGGCGGCGATAGCAAACGTAAGCTGTCTCATAATGGACTCCTGGATTTTTGGACCGCAGAAACGAAGCGCCCAACCACCACACGGCAGTTAGAAAAATAGGCGCGGACGAGCTGCGTTCCGGTTTTTCAGGCAAAAATTTCGGTCACGAACTGCAGCCTGAGTGCAATGCGCAACCACATCCCCGACCGCTCAAACACGAGCGCTCCGGCAGACAGTCACTAACCCGGCGTCCTCACGGACACATGCTTGTTCTTGGTTATA
>JAGQHH010000369.1 GCA_020431945.1 Cyanobacteria bacterium HKST-UBA02
AGGCGACCACGTCACGAAAGGTCAGAAGCTGCTTTTGCTCAATTCGGTGATTCTCAGGAGCCGCCTGGACGAAGCCAGGATGAAGCTCAGACAAGCCAAAATCAAATACGATCAACTCGACCAGGGTAAAAAGGGACTCGAGAAAATCATCGCGACACCGTCGGTCCTGCCTGCCAATGCTCTGGATGCCGGCGACACCGCCCGGATTATCGACCAGGTCTACACGTCATTCAAGACTTTCGAGGACAGCAAATACGATGCCACCGGTGGCGGCACCGGGGAAAATGCCTCGGCAGTGACGGATCTGCGAGAGATGAGGACCAGACTCACCGATGAGCGCGCCGAAAAGCTTCGACAGAAGGCGCTTCTCAAGCAAGAGGTCGCCGATAACGAGATCAAGAAAGCCGCCGAGATCAGAGGCTTTATCGAGCAGATCGCTTCGCACAGAGAGATGCTCAACGAGCTGCAGAATGTCCGCTCCATATCCCAGGAGCAAGAAAGAGACTACGCGAAGGTCCTCGACCTGGGCGTCTCGCGCGTTCAGTATCTGAACGTCAAAGAGAAAGTGGCGGAGAGCACGCGCAAAGTCAAGGATGAGGAAAGCGCCATCGCCCGCCTGGAAAACCAGCTCAAAGTCGCGCGCCTGGATCTGCCCGCCTGGCGGGCGGAGAGCAAATCACGCATGGCCGGTCTCGAAGCTGAGATCGAACAGCTAGGTAGCTCCATAGATGGTGTCAATCTCAAAATTCGCCGGGAAAGACGCGAAGAGAACAAAGAAGAAGCCGCTTACAATGCGGCTCTCGAGAGAGCGAAGGCGACCCTGGCGCGCATCAAAGGCGATCTCGAAGCGCAGTCCAAGGAAGTAGCTGATGTCGAGGACGAAGTCAAAATCGCCACCAAGAGTCTCGACGAATCAATCATCAAAGCTCCTGTCTCAGGCACCGCCACAGGATTGAGGATTCATGGAATAGGCGAGGTCGTGAAGCCCGGCGAGATTCTCCTGCAAATCATTCCGGACAAGTCCGACATGGTTATTTCAGCCCGGATTCCGAACCGCGACATTGGCTTTGTCAAAGTCGGGCAGGACACGAAGATCAAGCTCGACGCTTTTCCTTTCCAGGATTTCGGAGTGCTCCACGGCAAAGTCCGGGACATCGAACGTTATCCCGAGATCGACGGCAAGCGCGGTTTCACCTACAAAGTCTGGGTGGAGCCCAAGCAACTCTATGTCGAAGCGCGCGGACAGAAAGTCCCTCTCAAAGATGGACTCACTTGCGAATGCGAGATTGTCGTGCGCCGGGTTTCGGTACTCTGGGCGCTTCTCAGACCAATCGCCAAGCTCACTGACGTGAACATGAAAGAGTAGGTCTTATTTGCCCTGCAAGTGCCTTTTCACCCGGGGATCGTCCTTTAGTGACCCGGGTCCGTTAGGGTCGATGCCAGGTATTGGATTGGCGCGGAGCTTCTGACGCACCACCTGCTCGACCAGGTCATGAGTCATCTGCTGACGCAGGCTCTGTGGAGCCTTGAGACCGATGGCGTCCACCTTGTCCCCGGGTTTGATCAGACCATGGTGAATAATCTTACCGCTGCCGGTACTGGCAGTCGCTGCCGCCTTCGGAGCCGCTTTGGCAGCCTGGGCAGCGGTGGCTTTGAGCTGGTTGCTCTTGCGAATCTGACCGTGAAGACTGGTGACTATCGAGGTGATTCGCTTCTTCAGATCGTCCTCGCTGATCGAGCCACCCGCCACTTGCTCCTCCAGGCTGGAGAAGGCCTCGGCATAAGACTTTATCCCTACGCCCCGCTTCTCCGCCTCGACAATCTGCTCCCGCAGTTGCTTTCTCAGGGGAAGAAGGGCACCCTCGGCCGGCTCCGCCAGACTGAAACCAGTTGCCCTGGCAATGTCCTCGGCAGACGGTCCCGAGTCGGCTCCGGCACCGGAACCCGAGTCCTGAGCCAAAGCCTGACCCTGCACAGCAAGCGCCAGGCAGAAAAGAATCACAGAAAGCTTCCTCATACTTCGACCTTCATTCGCTACTTCTTTTTTATGGCCCGTCCGCGTTTTTTTATAACGGGATCGCCTTCACCCATTCAGGGATTAATTCTCAATCCTCATAGTCCTCAAAGTCCTCAAAGTCCTCATAGTCCTCATAGCCCTCGTCATATGCCTTGCAGAGAAAGAGGGCAAGAAACCGCCAGACATCCGGCGACTTCAAAATTTCCGGGTCGATATTGAATCTTCTCAACTGCCAGGGTTTCGGAAAGCCCCTGTCCAACGCTTGCCCTACCAGCGACGTGGACTCGAACCAATATGGACTTTGCTCATGAAGGAAAAAAGCCAGCCCTCCGGCGCTGTGCACGCCCAAAATGTCGTTCGGCTCCCGGCTCTGATGAGGATAATAGATGACCGCATTTAGAAAATCCCGAAAGACGTGGATATCAGGATAGTCATCCGTCATCCCAAGGACTTCCAGAACCGATTCGCTCTTATCAAGATGAGTCAGAATCAAGAGAGCTTCGTCATCCTCTTCTATCTCGACCGAATAAATCGACGAATAGGGAATTACTCTCAGCTCGTCACCCCTGATCCAGAACAGCCTCGGCACTCCAACAAGAATAAAATTGTCCGGCGTGTTGATGTAGACTCCAAGGATCCGGTCATTCTTTGGAATGCTGCTCTTTCGAAACCTCCTTGTATTCGGGAACTGTACAAAGCTGTACAACTCCCGAAGCGTGATCAATAGCCTTTCGTCTTTGAGCACAGGTCGCTTCCCTGACGGATAACATCCTTCTACCCGCCGAGGCGATAGAATAGCGATGCAACCCTACAGGTAAAGAGATGACACGTTTTTCCCGAAGATTGGCTTCAGCGGCTATCTGCCTTGCCCTGGCAACGCTCACGAGCAGTTGCACAAAACCCGTGGGCAGTGATGCGGAGGACCTGATCAAGGCAGGCAAATACAAAGAGGCAATCGAGCTCTGCAAGAGAGAGCTGGAGGAGCATCCAAAAGATTCCTTTCTCTATGCATCTAAGGCTTATGCCGAGTATTCCCTCAAGCAGTTCGAGCAAGCCAGGGACGACTATCTCAGAGCAATCGAGCTCGACAAGACAGTCCCCTGGTACCACGTGGAACTGGGAACCACATATTCACGGCTCGATGAAAACGACAAAGCACTGGCCGCTTACGACGCTGCCCTGGCTCTGGACAACCAGGGCTCGAGAGCTGCCCTGACGAGAGCCTACAAAGCATATATCTACCTGAGCGAATATAACCATAAAAGGGCACTGGCTGAGAGCGATGCGGCCATCTCGATAGACCCGAAGCTCGCTCAGGCTTATGTCGCACGAGCCGCGGCCAGGACCGAGCTGATGGATTTCGACAATGCCCTCAAGGATGCCGATAAAGCTATCGAGCTCGACAGCAAGAGCGAGCGGGCATATGTAGCCAGATCATCGGCTTATTACCGAAAATATGAATTCGAGAAAGCCGCGGAGGCAGCCAGAAAGGCGCTGGAGATAAAGCCTGGTGACTTTATGGCGACCGAATTCCTTGCTGCTTCCTACGAGGGACTGGGAGACACGGACAAGGCCCTGGAGCTTATGGACAAGCTCATGGAGAAATACCCGGACAATTCGCAGCTGACAGCCGGCAAAGCTTATGTCCTTCTTACCGCCGCCAGGATCGAGGAAGCTCGAGAATATGCCGACCGGGCTATCGCTATGAAGAATATCGATCCGTCAGCATTAATGGTCGCCGGCACCCTGGCAGCCATGAAAGGCGACAGGGAAAGAGCCATGGACTTGCTCGACAAGTGCGAAAAGCGCATCCCAGAAGCCGCAGACGTCGAGCGTAGCAGGGCGATCGCCCTGATTGCCCTGAAAGACTACGAGGGCGCCATCAAGGCAGCCGACGCAGCCCTGGTGAAGATGCCTGGCACCGCCAGCGCCTACCGGATAAAGTCGGAGGCGGAGAGACGACTGGGTCTCGATTCCGAAGCCGAGCGCGATCTGAAAAAAGCCCTGGACCTCCACTACAGGCGTCCTTCCCAGCTCGACAGCCTCTTCAAACTGCTCTGAGCACTGTGTCACAATGGGTTCTACTGACTTCGGATTCAACGGATTCAACGGATTAAAAGATCTATGACCGGTCCCGGTAACAAGCGGCTCAAGCGCAAGCAGGGCTCTCGCAAACAGCGCGAGAGCAGCGCCGATCCGGGGCTGGCACCGGGATCGTTCATTGCCTGCCAGATCGTCCTGCCGGTTCCCCACGGCTATCTTGTCTCCCTGGATGATGGCATGCTGCCCGGCTTTCTCTACTCTGTGAGACATTACCCCTCAGACGAGCGAACCCAGGGACTGTTCGTTTGCTGGGACGGAGGGCGTGCTTTCATCATCGAGAAAGAGGACGAGGAGACTAATCAAAACAAAAACAATAACGGACTCAACTGGGATCTCTTTCTAACCGAGCTCTACCAGTGGTACCGCGCAAGACCGGAAGCCGTCCCGCCAGAAGACCTCGCTCCGGAAGATCGGCAAAAGATCCTGGACGCCAGCGCCCGGGAATATCAGTCCGCCATAGACAAACTCGCTCTCTCCGCCATGGTCGGTCCTCTTCGCCAGAACATCTGGATTCATTTCGAGCTGGCCGAAGCCTACAGGCGGACGAAGCGTTATCGTTCGGCAAGCAATCACTACCGGAAAGTGATCGACCTCGGCGCTGTCGGATCGCAACTCGAATACTGCGCCAGGATCGTCTCTCACTTCGATCGAATCTCCACCACGACCGTGCCTCAGGACGCAGGCTTTGTCGGAATCTCCGTCAAAGACGGACGTATCGAGCAGGTATTTCCGAAGAGCCCCGCCGAGCTCGCCGGTCTCAAGCAAGGCGATCGTGTCTTGAAAGTCGACGGCAAGGACACGAGCAAATTGACCGACGCCCAGGTCTGCACAGCCATAATCGGCGCTCGCGATACCCGGGCCGTCATCACTATAGCGCGAGCCGGCGAAGCGATCGACATCTCAATAGAACGCGCCGCTGCCAACGATCTGACCCGCTCCATCTATCTGCTCGACGCCCAGAACGAACTGGACAACCAGTGATCGACTTCAGTCTGTGAAATACATCTTGTTGGGAAGCTTGATACATTCCTGACTGTGCAGACCGTAGAGATCGGACTCCTGGTCGCCGATATTGCAGATGATTTTATAGCCCTTGCGCTCGATATCGCGACGGAACTCCGTCTTGAAGTCTTCAGGCTTATAGGGCTGAATCTGATTGGTCTCCATATAGAGACCATCACAGGGAATATCGAGTTTCTTGAGATTGGCGAGAGTAGCCTCGCGCAGCATTTCGTGGCGACCAGTGATGGCGAAAATCGTAAAGCCCTGCTTCTTCGCCCAGCGAACGAAAGCCACCGCCGGTTTGATAGCCTTCGCCTCGGCCTTGAGCGCATAACGATCCCAGGTTTCTTTGTCCCATTTCCAGGAACCGTCCTCAGCGTTCATATGATGAGCGCGATATTCTTCCTTGTTGTCCAGGACGGTCTCGTCCAGATCGATGACGATGGCCGCGCTGGCATCGCCTTTGTGCTTCTCGCATACTTGCCTTGCCTCGTCCATGGCTGATTGGACATCGGTGAGATACTGCTGCGAGTCATGATAAGCGAGACCTTCTTTGAGGTTGAGGACATGCGACTCGGGAATGGTTATCTCTTTGGCGGGACGCGCTTGCCCCGGGCACCAGACAGCACCGCCTGCAATGGCACAGACAAGCGCGATAGAAATAATCGTTCTACTGGTCCGAATTCTCATTCCAATCACCTCCTCGGAAAGACCGCTATTATAGGCCAATATTTCGTTACCGGAGCAATTACAGCCGTGGCCGGCTCTTGACCTTTCCGGCAGAAAGTTTCCAAACGGATACCGCATCTTGAACTTTTCAGGCTGGAGCGCTAAATTCTGCAGTCTACTGCTCGAAACAGGGAGACTCTTGCCATGAAAGTGTTGATCGTCCACGCCCACCACGAGCCCAAAAGCTTTTCAAGCGCCCTTTTCAATCAAGCGGTCAGCACACTGCGCGAGACCGGGCACCAGGTACTAATCTCCGACCTCTATAAAGAACGATTCGATCCCGTTTCGGATCGGCGCAATTTCGCCTCCGTCAAAGATCCGGATTATCTCAAGCAACAAGTCGAGGAGCAGTACGCCAGTGAAAACAATGGCTTCGCTCCGGAGCTGGATGCCGAGATCGCCAAGCTCGAAGACTGCGATCTGCTCATATTCAACTTTCCCCTCTGGTGGTTCGGCATGCCGGCGATCATGAAGGGCTGGGTGGACAAAGCCTTCCCCATGGGGCGCGTCTATGGCATGGGCAAGCTCTATGAGAACGGACTGGGCGGCGGCAAGAGAAAGGGGATGGTGATCATGACCACTGGCGGTCTCGCGGATGGCTACACCGGCTATGGTGTCAATCCGTCTCTCGACGCAGTGCTGCTGCCGATTCATCACGGGGTCTTCTGGTTCAACGGCTTCCTGCCCCTCGATCCTTTCGTGGCCTGGGGACCAGCCCGAGTCGGCGACGAAGTGCGTAGCGACTACCTGCAAATGCTCGACAAGCGCCTGCGCTCCATCGAGTCGGACGAGCCCATAAGGCTAGCGCCCCTCAGTGAATTCCCCGACTTCGGAGCGGACACCAAGAGACGATTCATGGTGACCGCCAGCCGCAAAGCTCCTCCCGACGACACCTACAAAGCCCTGATACCGGCGGAGGTGGCACGCACCGAGGAGCTGCTGCGTCAGGGCATCGTCAAGGATGTCCAGATAGCAGCGCCGGACAGCGACCCCTGGCGCGCCTATCTGATTTTCAGAGAAAGTACCGAATGGGCGGTCCGGGATCACTTGAAGACCCTGCCCCTGTACGACTATCTAGACTTCGAGATCGTCGAGCTGACGACCGCGCCGGAACGAGCCCTCAGCCTGCAGACGACCTGATTCTCAAGAGCGTTCTCAGAGCCCGCTTTTGAAAGATTCGCCGCTGAGCTCACTGGCACGCTCGCGGTCTCGCTCGGCCCTATCGTGCCTGCCCAGCTTCTCCAGCACTTTGCTGCGGGCAAGCAAGGTGTTCGAAGACTCGGGATCGATTTTATGAGCCTGGTCGAGATCAGCCAGGGCCTCATCGAGCTTGCCCATTTCCACATAGACAGCAGCACGCTTGCGCAGGACATCGTCACCATATTTAGTGGCGGCGATCACTTTCGAATAATCCTGCACGGCTTCGGGATAACGCTTCATTTTCATATAGAGCTCGGCGCGGTCGCAATAGGTCCCATGGTCGCCCGGCGCCAGCTCGATAGCCTTGCCGTAGTCCTCCAGGGCCCTGTCGAAATGCTCCAGTTGCTTGTTTATACCGGCTCTGGTTTTGTAAGGCAGGGGATTTTTGGGCTGAAGCTTCGAGACCTGGGCAAGATCATCGAGGGCTTCGTCGTAGCGATTCAGATAAGAGTACGCAGCGGCCCTGTTGGCATAACAATCCGGATCCGGACCGAGTCGCAGAGCCTGGCTAAATGAGTCGATAGCCTCCTCGACTCTGCGTTGCGAGGCGAGATAGATGCCCCTGGCGCCATATGCTTTCTGCATCTTCGGATCGAGACGAATCGCCTGATTGAGATCGGCGAGCATATCGGTCTTTTGAGGTCCGGAATCGAGAAGATCGAGGAAATATGCCGAGCTGGCTCGATAGTAGTAAGCTTCCGCCAGGGTGGGATCGATCTCTATGGCTTTCGTAGCCGACTCGATAGAGAGCTCGTAACGCTGGCTGTCGAAATAAAGTCTCGAAAGGAGCTCGTAGGCCTGGCCCAGTCGAGGATCGACCGCGATCGCCTTTTTTGCCGAGGCGATCGCCTTGCCATTCTCGTACCTTCCGGCATGAGCCCGGGCGATGCCCAGATAAGCCTGCCCACAGCGCGAGTTGGAGCTGAGCTCGCTCTGGAACTCCTGAATCGCCTTCTGATACTGATGACTGTCCAGGGACTCCCTGCCCCGTACACAAAACGGCGACGAGCAGGGAACGGTCACGACCCTTTCCCGGGGCTCCTTTGTGGCTCCCCGGGAGTTCTTCACCCTTCTTCCTGCAGGCTGCTTGCCTGCCCCCGGTGGGCCGGAGGAGATACAGGAGGATAGACAGGAGGAGAGAACCGGGGCACTGAGCAAAATCGCCACGGTCAGCAGCCAGTTTCGAGAAGAAAGCATCGAGCGCGGGTTACCTGCGGGACACCTTCTCTATGCCCATCCCCGCCGGAATTTATCCGATATCGCTCTGATCGCCGGCCCGGCCGGGTACAAAAGAAAGGAAGCACGACAGGAGATTCGGGTGACAAGAGCAGTTCTCTCAATTCTGACAGCCATTGCAGTAAGCATCCCCGCCGTGTTCGCGGCACCGGCCGGCAAATCAAAAGAGACAATGCTCTCGATCACCAGCAGGAGCGACAACGGGCCTCTGCAGATCTATCTGAGCAGGCTCGGCATTCGGATGAAAGGCAAGCTGGGTGGCTCTCTCTGGAAATCTTCCGATCCCCGAAAGGCTACCCTGATGAATCCAGAAAACAAGACTTATCTGGACTTCCCGATAGAAGAATATATTCACGACCTCCGGGACGAGGACTTCCCTGGAATTGCCGTGAAAAGATTCAAGTCGGCAAAAGCGAAATTGCCGGCGGGATTCAGCGGCAACGAATATACGGTGTACTACGAGCAAGGCAAAGACATCGTCTTTGCCCGGGTAATCGGTCTGAGCAAGAGCGGCATCCCGGAGCCGACGCATCAGATGTGGTGTCACTACACCGGCATCAGTGGTGCGGATCTCGGGCTGCCGGTGAGTATCTATAGAGTCAGGGGGAGGCATGGCGGCGGTCACCGGGGGCGAAGACACTCGGTCGGTCCTTACCACGCCGAGCGCGCCTCCTTGCGAAAGCCGGGAAAGGGCGGTCTCAGGTCATTTCTCGTCCCAACGGAGCTGGCACGAAAACCTCTCGACCCGACTCTTTTCACTTTGCCGAAAGGCTTCAAGAAAGCAGGAGACAAAGCTGCTTTTTATCTTTCCCAGGACGGTCAGATGAAACAGAGCGATCTCGAAGATTTCTTCCGTGTACCGCTCAAATAGCCTGCGTCCTGCAATCCTGTCACCAATCAATCACAAATCCTCCCTAGACTGAGTTCATCCTCAAAGACTCCCGTAATAGAACCTTTCTTCGGAGGCAGAACATGACCTCATTTCGACTCGAGGCGAGCTCGTCCCAGGGCAAACAGGAAGATATTCCGACAAGCAGCGAACTTCATCGATTCCTGGATGAAGCGAGATTCGGCAAAAAAGTCACGAAAGAAGATCTGAAGTCCTTTCAAGCAAGTCACGGGGAAAGTACAGCAAGTACTTTCCTGTCCGACAATTTCCGGGCTATAGCAAACCTCAGCCCGGGTGGAGAGGCTCGAGCCATCGAGTCGGCTGATCTGGATGTCCTCGACACCCTGCTCGAGAGCAGGGAGAAATATACCCGGGCGGTAAATTCGAGAGCATTTGTACAAGAGCACTTTACCGAACTGGATCGCAATCCTGACGGCAAGATCGGCCGGGGAGAACTGGTCCGGTTCCGAGACAGTCACCCGGAGCTTGCCGGCGCAGTCAACCAGGTTTTTCACAATTTCAAGACGATGTCTACGGCTTCGGGCACTCAGGGACTCACCATTGACGCCCGGGATCTCTCCGCCCTCGACAGCAGCAGGCTCGAGGAGATGCTGCACAAACAATACAAGGACGTCGAGATAGCCAGGCGGTCATGGGTAGCGGGCAAAATCTCAGGCGCAGTGCTGGCATCGCTCTCTACTATGGGCGACGGCGACGCCGATCAGAAAGAGCAGGCTGCCCGGGGCGCATTCGCGGCAGGCGAGGCCATCGGACATGGTGCCGGCTGGCTCTTCAACAAAGGCCCGGTGGAAAATTACTACCAGGGCACCGCTCGCGGTGCGATAAGGCAAATCTTCCGGGGCGACCTGTCCGGCGCCGCGAGGCCGGACAGGAAGCCGCAAGACCCGGCTTCTCCCGACTGGGGAGTCTGATTCTCGATCAGATGATGATGGACTTGGCCTGTTATTGATGCAACAATGTCGATGTTAGTAACTTGGTTGTCCAGTCATGACCGCAAAGAAAGTTTTAGTGGCCGGAGCCACGGGTTATCTCGGCAGCCACGTAGTCAGAGAGCTCCACCAGCGGGGCTATGTCGTGCGAGCCCTGGCGCGCAAACCGGAAAAAGCCCGGCGTCTGGATCTGCCCTGCGATGAGTTGTTCGTCGGCGAAGCTACCGAGATCGAGACGCTTTCCGGTCTCTGCGAAGGTATCGATGTCGTGATCTCTTCTCTGGGAATCCGCTCGCTGGACCGACATCCCACCGTAGAAGAAGTCGACTACGGAGCGAACATGAATGTACTATCCGAAGCCAGAAAGAGCGGAGTCGAGCACTTTATCTTCGTCTCGGTCCTCAGAGGCGAAGAGCTGCGTTCCCAGAATCGGGTCATGGATGCCCGCGAACGTGTCTGCGACGCCCTGAAAGCATCGGGTATGCGGTACACCATCGCCAGACCCAGCGGCTTCTTCAACGACATGGAAGGCATCTTCGACATGGCCAGGTCCGGTCGATTCGCCCTGATCGGCAAAGGCGACATCCTGCTCAATCCCATTCACGGCGCCGATCTCGCCCATGAGCTGGTCAACTCCATCGAGCAGCAGGAACGCTGGAACACAGCCTTCGACATCGGAGGACCGGACGTCCTGACCATGAAAGAAATCGGCTATATGGCTTTTACCGCTCTCGGCAAGAGTCCGTCATATGTCTCCATTCCCGCCTGGCTCATCGGCACCGCCGGATTCGTAGCCCAGCCGTTCAACACGAATGCCGCCGCCATGCTTCAAGCCATAGCCACTATGGGCGCCATCACCGATCTCTCCGCCCCCCGCTACGGGAAGCACCATCTCTACGAGTTTTACATGGAGCTGGCCCAGAAGGACGCTCACTAGCAGGAGTGTGCCCGTGCGCAATCGCCCCGTCACCCGCGATTATAAGAGCGCGGTGTCATTCTCGTGTTGACTTCGCCGCCGACAATGCAAGCAGCAATCGAACCTTTCTTCCCACGAGGACCCGTACCATGGTTAATCAGGCAGCATTCGAAAGTCACTCCTTCGGCCAGGATCCTGGCGGCGAGCAACTGGCAAAAGATGTGAACGATAAGCTCTCCAAGAATCTCCTGGACGACGCTTACAAGACTCTCAAAGATGGTGTCAATTCCTACTTCCAGGACAGACCCCTGAGCGAGAAACAGGAGTTCTGGAACGATGTCTCCAGGCGCCTCGAAGACTCAGGCGCCATGCCCAAGCTCTCGGCTGCTTTCCTGGAGGACATCGCGACACCGCCGGTGGGCAAAGACGGCAAGCCTCAGACCGACCGCACCATCGCCGGTTCAGATGGCAAGATTCAACGCTCCGAGCTGGCTGGCGTCAGCGGCGCAATCAATCCGATGTACAAAGGAATGGCCACCGAAGCCCTCAAGCAATTCGATACCGCGGCGGCACTGCATAACGACGACGGGGTAATCGACATGGGCGAGGTAGCCGACTTCAAACTGCGCCAAACAATGCCCGACCGCGACCAGTACGTGGATGCCGTGGTCAAAAATCTCGAGCGCAAGCTCAACGAGAATCCCGACCAGGCCATGAAGTATCTGCAACAGTCCATGAGCGGGCGTGCCCACCTCGAAACTCCGGCGGAGAGCCAGGAGACCTGGAAACAGCTCGCCGAATCCATGAAAGAGCACGGACTGGTGGATCGTCTATCCATGGCTTTCTTGAGAAGCTACGATCAATACATCGATATGGATCACAACGGCAGCTATAGCAAGCCCGAGGTCGAGCGCTTCCAGAAGAGCCTCAATCCGGTAATCAATCAATTCGCCGGCCATATAGTCGACAATTTTGCCACCATCGGCACAGTCGACTATAAGCTCGACGAAATCTCGAAGCACGAAGTCCAGGTCTACGAAAAACGCGTCAATCGCGCCCCGGCAGACCCGGCATCGCCGGCGGAAGGCAGCGGTCATGCCGAGCCCGCACCACCGGCGGACCCTCCCCGCAATTGATGTTCGAGAACTCAATCCAGAGTCCCCTGCTCCCTGCCCCAGAACGGTCCGGTCCCCCCGGACCGTTTCAATTAACGCACTTTGAACACGAGGAAATAATTGTCTTTCAGGGTCTCGATCTTCTTTTCTTCTTCGAGTGCGAAACCGGCGGCCTCGATCTCTTCGATGACCTGCTTCTTGGTCTTATGTAGATGCCCTTTGAGCCACTTGTTGTCGGCCATGGCATGATGGCTGAACTCGACTACGGCAAGCTCGCCGTCCTTTGTCAGGGCGTCGTGAATGGAGCCGAGAAAGGCTCCCGGCGCCTCGACATGATGATAGGTATCGCAAACGAATGCCAGATCAACCGAATCGGGAGGCAGACAGACCGACTCGGGACGGCTGAGAATCGGGGTGACATTGCCTATGCCCTTATCTTTCAGCGATGTCGAAATATACTCGAGAAAACCTGGAGAGATATCCACTGCGAAAACCCAGCCGGAGTCCCCGACTTCCTTCGCCAGCATGCGAGTGAACAATCCCGTACCGGCACCGACGTCCGCTACTTTCATACCGGGCTTCACCGCCAGGGCATCGAGAATTGCTTCCCTGTTCTTGAAGACATCACGATCGTCGCCTTCGAACTTCTTGACGAATTTCTGGACATCCAGCTTCGGTCCCAGAAATCGTTTGTTCAGCTTATGAATATGCCCGGCACCGGGCTCCTGAGCCTGACTCGCCGCCACCGCCAGGAGCCAGCCGGCGATGGTCGACAGCAGCGCCAGCACAGAGATTGCAAAGGGTCCGGGTCTCGATTTCATGAAGCCTCGATTTTACACCGAACTACAATCAAGTACGATCTATGCTCGCGGTAAATTTAAAGCCCCGGAGGGCCCGCTTTGACCCGGACATACTTCCTGCAAACAGAGCGCCTGGGATTCAGGCTATGGCACCACTCCGATGGAGAGCTGGCCATGCGCCTCTGGGGAGACCCGGAGGTGACCAGGCTGTTCAGCAAGGAGCCCCTGAGTGCTGAGCAGGTGGAGAAACGACTTCTGACCGAGATCGAGAATCAGGAGCAACTGGGTTTCCAGTACTGGCCGGTTTTCCTGAAAAGCGATACGGGAACCGACGAGCACGCCGGCTGCTGCGGTCTCAAGCCATACAGGGACAAAAACGATATATTCGAGCTGGGCTTCCATTTTCGCCCGGCATACTGGGGGATGGGTCTGGCCAGCGAAGCCGCCCGGGCTGTCATCGCCCACGCATTCGAGAACCTCGGAGCCAGCGCTCTATTTGCCGGTCATCACCCGGATAACACGGCTTCAGAAAAGGTATTGAGAAAGCTCGGTTTTGCCGAAACTCGATCCGAATTCTTCGAAGGAACCGGGCTCGTGCACCCGGCTTATTTATTGCCCCGCGAATAATCAACGGCGAAAGCGCTCGAGAAAATCTTTTGGGGATATCGCTTCCTTGATGCCTGGAAAATGCCTTATGTTGCCGGTGATCAAGAAATCGCTCTTACCGGCCCTCGAGACTTCGAGGAAAGGCTGATCACCAGCGTCTGGAAGTATCTTTTTGACTGGCTGCGCCGAGACCTGCTCCGAGGTGATTCGAATAAAAACAAGAAGTCGATGGACGTCGTCTCTGTCGAAACCGAGCTTGTCCCGATTGAGCACGTCTTGATACTCCGCAAGGATTCGATCATCAACCAGGAGCTCGATAGTTCCGCTCAAAAGCAAATCCAGGATTTGTCCCGGCGGGCCGCTCGCGTTGATAAGAGCTGACACCAGGACATTCGTGTCGATCACAACGCGGGCTTTGCCGGCCATCAATAACCCTTCCTGGAGTCCTCGATCAGCCTGTCGATATCAGTTTCAGAAAGTTTGTCAGCACCGCTTGCTTGCGCTTGCAACCTCAGATTGGTGACTGCAATTTTAGCCTTGAGGCGAGTCAATTCGTTGAGCAGCAGCTGCATATTGTCTTCGTTCGCGCCGATCAAAACACCAAGTGGTTTGCCGTGCGACGTGATCACGACATCTTCGCCGGCCTCTAACATTTCCCAGATTTCACCGGGCTTGATTCGAAAATCGCGCGAACTGACAAACTTCACAGAAAAAAAATCCTACAATTGTCCTACACTAATGCTACGACCTTCTATTCTTGCTGTCAAGACAAGAAGATGATCAACCTGCTCAGAAGATGACTCACAGAGAGCCTTTCTGCGGTGTGCTGAAAAGCTCCAGATCTTTTTTCTGCTCCACATTGAAAAAGATACTCTTCTTGTCCGGTCCGACCTCCTTGTATCCGGACGGAATCACAAAGGCCGAGGCCGGCATGGTGGCATCCTTCACGGAAAGCAGCTTGAGCATGAACCCCTGGCTGCCGTCGGTGCGTTTGCTCATAAGAATGATCGGGCAGCCTGATTGCCTGGGGATGCCGAACAAGCGATAAACAATCGCGCCGGGCTTATCAAGCCCCGCTTGCGCCAGAGCAATGAGGTCCATCTCATTGCTCCTGGTCCCGGTCCCAAGAAAGCTGCCTTTCCAGGCGAAGCTCGAATCATAGTCGCCCTTGAAGACATAGAGCTTGCAGATACGATTCTGAACCCGGGCATCTCCTGTCCCGCTGGGTTTGACCAGCTCCTTTCGCACCGAATAGAGATAAAACGGGCTCAAATCCATCTTCATAGCCCGGGCATAAGGCAGCCGCTGAAACTGCCTGACGTCGTCACGAGAAAGCACCACATCCCAGTCCGGCGCCACCGACCGGAGGCTGATACCGATAGACTTGCTGACTATCTTCAGGGCGCCGGACGAGATGAACATCTCATACACGCCGCTGGCGGTGCAGAGGAGTTTCAATTCCTGGCCCGCATAGCTTCGGGCTGCCGCGCTTTTGCCGTGTTTCTTCGCCAGACCAGCGCCGGGACAGACGAGCACGACAAAAGAGGCAACTAAAAATAAGAGTGCTCTTCTCGGCACCGGCATCGACCCCATCAAGCCAGTATTATGATTAAAACATGATTGGAAGACCGAAACGAACAGCCCAGAAACTCCATGCCCTGCTTGCCCTGGCGGGAGCAATTCTTCTTACCGCCGGTCTTCCAGTCCGGGGAGCCCCGAATTATCTGCTTCAAGCACAGCAATGCCTTGACAAGAAACAATACCGGAAGGTCATCGACTATGCCAGCCGGGTGATTCTGACGAGCCCCAACAATGCCCGGGCCTATTTCGTGCGCGGCATAGCTTATACCGAGCTCGACCAGGCACAGAAAGGTCTGGCCGATCTCGACCGATCCATGAAACTCGATCCAAAAGTCTCTCCCTGTCTCGTCCATGACATGCGGGCTCGCTGCTATATCACGCTCGAGCAGAACCAGAAGGCACGCACCGAGCTCGAGAAAGCAAACAAGATCGATCCCCAGGGCTGGCGATACAGACGGGTCGGCGAGATCGACTGCCAACTGGGCAAACAAGACCAGGCTATGGCGAGCTTTACCAGAGCAATCGAGACCGGTCCGAAAGATGTCTGGAACTATCGAGCCCGGGGCGACCTGCTTTTCAGACAAAAGCGCTACGTCCAGGCTCTCAGCGATTACAACCAGGCAGTCAAAATAGTCCCGAAAGAGCCCGGACCCTATGGGGTCAGATCGAAGATCTATGACAAGCTGGGAAAGAAAGACCTGGCGAAAAAGGATCTGGAGAAGTGCAACGAGCTATCGGACTTCTCTTTCTGAAATTCACAGAGCAGCCAGGCCGACTGCAGCAATCGAGTTGAATCTCGAAGAAACGGCCGACTCAGAATCCCCTCTCGCTCGGGACAGGTGCTTTACCTCGTGCCTGGCTCGCGAGTAGCTCCACTGCCCTGTGACGCTGTCGAGCTCCAGAATATCGCTAGAGTCCTTGTTGGAGGTGACAATTCGGTAGATGGAACGATCTTTCCTTCGATGAACCACTATCGACTCGTCGCCGGCAACGAATACTTCGATCAGCTCGTCCGGGAACAGCAACCGATCGCAACTCGACTTCGAGGCTTGCTCAATCTGGCTATTTCGGTCTTCTTGATTCGACATTTTCGTACTGTTCCTCTATCGCTCTTTCCGGAATCGGGCTACTGCCTTCCCTACACCCTCCGGTGTAGAAAGTTGCGCAAGCTCATCGGGTGATCAATTGTGCTTGCGAGTGCTCCTGTGAGTTCTATGTGACTTGTGCCCATGCTTGTGAGGCTTCGCGGTCTTGCTTGCCCGGGCAGCAGGTTTTGCTTTGGAAGGAGGCGTCGCCGACTCCACGGAAGACGGGGCCGAAGAAGCAACCGCCGGGCTGGACTGGCACTGGTTCCAGAAAAAGATGGAGCCGCCGGCAAGCGCCAGACAGGTGAAAACAACGGTCAGCACGGACCGGGTGACATTGGTGGCGGGCTCCCGGACAGCGTTGAACTCGCGGCTGTTGGGGCCGGCTTCCCCACAGAGCCGGAAAAGCATGACGATCAGAAGTCCGGCGGCGAATCCACCGATATGTGCATACCAGGCGATGCCATCTACTTCGAAGGAGAGACAGGCATACTGAAGGAGCAGCCAGGCCCCGATCATGCTCCAGGCCGGGACTTTGTAGGTGCGGGCGGCCAGGAAGAAGGCGTCGTCGCCCCACCAGGTCTTCAGTTTCGCATCCGGGAAGAGCACCAGATAAGCGCCCATGACACCAGCTATGGCGCCACTGGCACCGATCACCGGCTCCAGAGAAGCAGGATAGGCGAGAACATGAGCCAGTCCGCCCATGATGCCGCAGGTGACATAAAACAACAAATAATTGAGGTGACCGAAATGCTCCTCGACATTGTCGCCGAAGATAAAGAGAAACCATAGATTGCCGAGCAGATGGCCGAAGCCGGCATGCATGAACATGCATGTGACAAGAGTAAGGAGCTGAGCCGTGCTCGTATCGTTGAGGAAATGCCCGGGCACGAGACCGTATTGAGCTATGCTCGCCTCGAAACTCCCGAAACCAGAGAGCTGGTAAACAAAGGCAGCCACCGTCACCAGTATCAAGAACCAGTTAACGAGCGGAACGCTCCGCATATCGTTTTCGTCGCCGAGTATTATCATCAGGTTCGGTCCTCATTTATGGCACGAAACGAAGAAACAGCGGCTGCCGTGTCGCTGCCCCGTCGCTATATCGATTTAATAGATCTGATTGACCAGAATTCTTCGATTGTTACAAGAATACAACAGCCCGCTTGACAACCTTCCGGTTTTCACAAACCTTTTAAAATCGTTCCCGGCATATATGGGCGCAGAGCCTCGGGAACGGTCACTGTGCCGTCTCGGTTCTGATAGTTCTCGATGATCGCGATCAATATGCGCGGGCTGGCGATGGCAGTATTGTTGAGGGTATAGGCAAAGCGTTTGCCTTTGCCCTCTCGCACCCGAATTTTCAAGCGTCGCGCCTGAAAATCATTGAGGGTCGAGCACGAATGTGTCTCGCCGAAGGCGCCTCGACTGGGCATCCAGGCTTCGATATCGTGCTTGCGCACCTGTCCCTGACCCATATCTCCGGTAGCGACGGCGACCACGCGATAGGCGAGACCGAGCTCTTGCATGATCGCCTCGGCATTGCCCAGAAGCTCGTAATGAAGGCGTTCCGCCTCAGCCTCATCGGGGCGGCAGATGACTACCTGCTCTACCTTCTGGAACTGGTGCACCCGATAGAGCCCGCGAGTATCTCGACCGGCAGCGCCAGCCTCCCGACGATAGCATGTCGAGATGCCGGCCAGGCGCAGGGGAAGCTCGCCCTCCTCGAATATACGATCGGCATTGAGCGCCACCAGAGCGACTTCCGATGTGCCGGCTAAGACCAGATCATCCCGCTCGAGACGGTAGGCGTTCTCCTCGCCCAGAGGGAAGTAACCGGTACCGACCATTGCCG
Source organism: Cyanobacteria bacterium HKST-UBA02 (assembly GCA_020431945.1). The sequence continues at coordinate 18,082 of JAGQHH010000369.1, forward strand.
GGGGACGCACCATATGCGGCACCACCACGGGAGTGAACCCGCGCCGGGCGATGCGATCGATCGCAAATCGTATTACTGCCAGCTCGAGCAATGCGGCGTCACCGAGCAGGGCATAGGCGCGCGAGCCTGCGAACCGGCGCGGACCTTCGCAGTCGACCAGCCCGTGCCGGGCGAGAATCTCCATATGATCCAGAGGCTCGAAGTCGAAGCTCCTGATCTCTCCATGACGATTGATCTCGACATTGTCGGCATCGCTCGCGCCCCGGGGCACGTCGTCGGCCGGCACACTGGGCACCAGGAGCATGAGCCTCTCGAATTCAATCTCAATCTCTTTGAGCTCTTGTCTCAAACGCGCCAGCTCGGCACCGGCGTCCCTCGAGCTCTCCATCAGTATTTTCTCAGCCCCTTCAGGCTGGGCGCCTTTGATCTTTCGCGTCACTTGATTCTTCAGAGCCTGCAATGCCTCGACTCGCTCGGTGAGCGCGCGCCTGCTCTCGCCAAGCTCCAGAAGCCGCCCGATATCGACAGCTATACCCTTGTCTGCGGCAGCCTTCTCGACAAGCTCCCTGTTTGTCTTGATAAATTTGATGTCGAGCATTTCTCTCTCTCCAGTAAACCCCAGCAAAAGCCAAATAAAAAGCGAGCCCCCGGGGGCTCGCCGCGACAACTTCGTAGAATCTGCTCCAGCTACAAAGCGCGTCCGGACGGCCCCGACGAACAAGACGAAGAGGAGGAAGAGGACCGGCGCTCTGTGTGGAATTGCATTATCCAACTAAAACACGGGCATGCCGACGTGTCAATCGTTTGTCAAAATTTCATAACGCCGATCACGAGAGGGAGACCCCGGCATCACCTGCAGTACCATATAATAAGCACGAGAGATTATCAGCGAGTACATTCCATGAGCAAGTACAATCCCTGCCCCTGCCGGAGCAAAGAGCTCTACCACAAATGTTGCAAGCAGTTCCACGAAGGCTCTGCGCCGGACAGCGCCCTCAGCCTGATGCGCTCTCGCTATTCGGCCTATGCCATGGAGATGCCCGATTACATAATCGATACTACCCATCCGGACAATCCCGCCTACAGCAGCGATCGCCCGGGCTGGCAGCGCGAGCTCGCGGCATTCTCCCGAATCACGACTTTCGAAGACCTGCGCATTCTCGAGAGCGAAGAGGGCAAGAGCACTGCCGTGGTGAAGTTCAAAGCGATGCTACGCCAGGGCGATCGGGATATCTCTTTCACCGAGACCAGCCGCTTCGAGAAGGTGGACGGTCGCTGGCTCTACAAAGACGGCGATATCGAGAGCGCTTGAATCAATCGAGATCCTAGCGCCCCACCGCCGACGCGATTTTTTCTGACAGGTAAGAAGCCACTTCCGGTAGCTGAACATCTTTGAACGTGTCATAGACGGTCTTGCCGGTCTTTCTTGTGAATGCCTTGGTCATGAACTTCTTGAGAGTCTCGCTCCAGACGCTTTGCCCTGTCCGGGCATCCACGATCTGGGTGGTGAGGGTGACTGCATAAGCATCTTTCAAGACCGTATTGCCATCGAACTCGGCACGATCGATAGTGCCGATCACGAAATAGCGCGCTCCGAGCTTGGCGGCGAGATCGGGACTGAAAGGCTTGCCGACTTCGACTTTGGAGGTCTCCATGGCTTGTTTTAAATCAGGCAGCGGCACTACCGTGGCTCCCAGGCGTTTCTCCAGAGTGCTGGTGAGCGTTTTCTGCAGATCATCGCTGAGACCGGTCATGGTCCCTTTGCCGGGCACCTCCAGCTTGCTCTTTATCTTCCAGATCTCATCGGCGTCAAGATCGACAATCACCGGACCCTTGAATCTCATCACCGCGATTTTAGTGCCCGAGTCGTTCTTGGCGGCGTCCTCGGCACAGGCAGGTCGAGAGCCGGTCGCCACTAGCGTGGCTGCTGCCAGACAGGTTGAGAGAGCTATAGAAAGAAATTTCCGCATTTAATCAAATCCTCCCCGGCTCGAGAAAAAACGATCCGAGCCTGGAGCATTATAGCCTCTCGAAAGGGGGACGCATGGCCCCATAAGGGCCATGCGCTCCGGGAATCGCAGTGAAATCGCTGAAACTTATGCAGACTCGGCAAGCCGGCGGGCAGGCGCATCCTTGCGGGAATCAGTACAGAGACCGGCGAGCTGGCGGACGGCCTCCGCCACAGTGAGCTCGCCCTGCCGCACCTCCATCTGCAA
>JAGQHH010000370.1:0-16635 GCA_020431945.1 Cyanobacteria bacterium HKST-UBA02
CTTTCAAGCGCTCTTCCAGAGCCTCGAAATTGGGAGGGGAGAGAAAGACGAGCACAGCACCGGGGCATTTGTCCCTGACCTGCCTGGCGCCCTGCACCTCGATCTCGAGGATGACATCGACACCTTCCTTGATTTTCTCCTCGACCCAGTGCTCGGGAGTGCCGTAATAGTGCCCGGCGAATTGAGCGGACTCGAGAAATTCGCCATTCTTCTCCATTTCCTGGAACTGGTCCACAGTCCTGAAGAAATAATCGATTCCCTCGGTCTCACCGTCCCTGATATGCCTGGTGGTGACCGAAACGGATTTGGCGATGGCGTCGACCTGACTGATCACGCTACCCGTGACAGTGCCTTTGCCGACACCGGACGGTCCGGTAACGACAATCAGCCTTCCGGCTGCCGGCTTTCCGGCTCGTACTGGCTGAACGGGCTTACGAATGATCGATTCCTTCACCATGATCTGCTTCATTATTACCGGGATCCCTCATTTAGAACAATTCGCAAAAGAATAGATAATTTGATAAATTTTCATCTATTAAACCCGAGCCGGTGTTGTCATGCAACCATTCGACGCCCTTTCGATCCGGGCTGTGCTTCAAGAAGCCAAGCCGCTTCTCTTGAACCGAAAAGTGGACAAAGTCTATCAACTCGCCCGCGACGAAATCATAATCGATCTGCGCTCCAAAGGCGGCAATATTAGTGTTTTTCTCTCGGCTCAGTCGGTCTATGGGCGCATGTGCCTGGTCCGCATCCCCAGCAGCAAAGACAGCAGCCACGCCGGAGAAGGAAGCATCTACGAGCGTTATAAATCAAAATACGGCAACAATCAGCCCCCCAATTTCTGCATGGTGCTTCGCAAGCACCTGACCGGCGCCACGCTTATAGGCGTCGATCAGCTGACCGGCGAGCGCATAGTGGACTTCGTCTTCTCCTGCCTGGACGAGGTCGGAACCCCATCCATCAAGATTCTCACCGCCGAGATCATGGGGCGTCACAGCAACCTGATTTTCTGGGAGAAAGAGAGCAAGAAGATTCTTTCCTCGTCCCATGCCGTCACCCGGGAGATGAGCCGGCAAAGGGAAGTCCTGCCCAATCTGCCTTACCAGAGACCACCGGGTCAGGATCGCCCGAACGTCTTCGCGCTCGAGAGACAGGTTTTCGAAGATCGCCTGGCGGAGCTCGCCGCCGGTGACGGCAAGGAAGAGGAGGAGGGTAGCCGGCCCCGGGCGGCCACCCTGGAGCAATGGCTGCTTCACGAGTTCACCGGGCTGGGCAAGCACCTGAGTGAAGAGATTGTCGCAGGCAGCGGATTGAAAAGCCGGATCGCCGAAGCCCTGAAAGAGAGCGATTTGAAAGAGCGCCTCTGGGAAAAGCTCTCCAGCCTGAAAGAGAAGACCGACTTCAAGCCTCTCATGCGCACCGACCTCGATCGTTATACGCTTCTGGGCTGGTATCCGGACAGCAACGATGAAAGCCTCTGGACCTCTTTCACCACCGTCAACGATCTGGTGGAGCACTATTTCAGGGCCCTGGAAGCCCGGGAAGCCTTCGTTCAGCTGCGCGAGAAAATCAAAGCCGAGATCGCCGCCGAATCAGGCAAGCTCGAGTCGCGTCTGCAGGTCGCCGAAGAGCATATGCAGGCCGAAGGCGAACTCGAGGAGCTCAAGACCTGGGGTCATATGATCCTCAGCAATCTCAACAAGATACAGCCCGGTCAGACCGATCTCGAAGTAGAGAACTGGTCGGAAGGAAACGGCGGCACAGTAACGATCAAGCTCAATCCACAGCTCTCGGGCAGACAGAACGCTCAGCACTACTACACTCAATATGCCAAGACCAGAGCCCGGAAAGCGGCTGCCTCAGGAACGGTTACCGAGGTGGGCAAACGCCTGGCGGTTCTCGAGGCCCTGCGATCCTCGGCGGAGAATGCCGCCGATATCAACGAGCTTCGCAAGATCAAAGACACACTCTCCCCCAGACGCCAGGCGCCGGAAAGGAGCAAGAGCCGCGGTTCCGCGACCCAGACCCCGGGCAAGCCTCGAAGCAAGCAACGAATTCTCAATTTCAAATCCAGCGAGGGGTGGACTATCTATGTCGGGCGTAACCGCCACGAGAACGATGTCTTGATGAGCAAGATCGCCAACCCCAACGACCTCTGGCTCCATGTCCTGGGTCAGGGCGGTGCTCATGTCCTGATCAGGGTCTCGGGAAACCGGCAGGACCCGCCCAAACAGACCCTCACCGAAGCGGCCCAGGTAGCTGCCCGTTTTTCCAGAGCGGCAGCCGGCTCCACAGTGCGAGTCGTCTACACACGCTGCAAATTTGTCAAAAAGGTCGATCCCAAAAAACCGGGCATGGTGCGCTACGAGAATGAGAAGACCCTCGAGATCGATACCAGTCAGCCGATGCCGGGCTTCATTCGCCGCCTCTTCCAGTAGACTCCTCCATTGATCAAGATCAGGTACAGCGACAGCCGCACCCGGGTAAAGATCAGGATCCTGGCTCCCTTTGCCGATCGGGACAGGAACGTGCTGCTCAATCTCACAGCCATCGCCTTCACCTTCATCACGGTCGGAGTGGCGGCGATAATCTTCCTGATCAGCTCGAAAGCTCTCTTCACCCTTTATATCTCGGTGCTGATCACGGTCGTGGTCTTCTACGTGGCCAGAAGACGGCTCCCGGCCGACACCGCCATTTCCTGCAGCAGCAGCGCGATAAAGCTCCCGGCTTCGGTGTCTCTCGAGAGCGGAATACCGCGAACGATACCATGGAGCTCGATTAAATCGCTGGACATCAAGCAACTGGAGCCGGACCGAACCGATGTCCTGGTACTCGAAATCGGTGAAGACAAAAAGATTCTCCTGGACATTTTCGGATTCAAGCGTAGCGAGTTGCAAAAACTCCTCGATGCGATCAGGCGCTATGCGCCGGATCTGAGAGCAGACCGGGTAATGGAGCGGCTGGAGCTTTCTCCCAGCGACAGTGGCGCGGTGGAAACCAGCTTCACGAGACTGTGGACCGATGCCCTGGGCTTCCACACAGGCAATACGGCCTTCGTGCCCCTTGCACCGAATACGACACTGAACTCGGGACGTGTCAAAATCCGGCGGCTCATCGCCGCTGGTGGCATGGCGGCCGTCTATCTGGCCGTCCTCCGGGACGGCCAACCGGCGGTGGTCAAAGAAGCAGTTCTGCCTCCCACCACCGACACCAGGCTCAGAGACAAAGCCCTGGAGCTCTTCGAGCGCGAGGCGAAAATCCTCGCCGATCTCAATCATCCACAAATAGCCAGAGTCTATGACTGCTTCGTCGAGAACAAGAGGCACTATATCCTGCTGCAGTTCATCAACGGGCGCAATCTCAGACAGATCATTCGCGAAGATGGAGCAATGGAGGAAAGCCGGGCTGTAGAGTGCATCAGGCAGCTGACCGGTATCATCGCCTACTTGCACGAGCGCCAGCCGGCAATCATCCACCGGGACATATCGCCGGATAACGTCATCATCGACGAAAGCGGAACTGTCCGGCTCATCGATTTCGGTGCCGCCAATACCTTTGTCGGTACAGCCACCCGCACCCTGGTGGGCAAGCAGGCTTATATGTCTCCGGAGCAGTGCAAAGGCCGCACCACGCCTCTCAGCGATCTATACTCCATCGGCGCGACCCTGAGCTTTCTCCTCTCCGGAGCCGACCCGGTCCCTCTCAAGACAGCTCACCCGGCGCGCTCGACCGAGGGTATCTCCGCCCCGATAGAAAACCTGGTGGAGCGGCTCACCGCCCGAGATCCCGAAGACCGCCCTCAGTCAGCCCGGGCTCTTCTCGAGGAGCTCTCGACCTGATGGACAAAGAAGACGATATGGACTGGCTCCTCAACGAGTTCGAGGAAGACGGCTTGCTCGAGCCCCCGGAGCTTTCATCCGGTCTCATCCCCCTGGTCTTCGGAATTTCCATGGTCAGCCTCATAGTCTGCCTCGGCTTCGGTATACCCTGGCATAATTTCTACCGCCTCGATGAATCCTCCTTCCTTCTCCTGCTCTTGCCTCTCCTCATACTTACCGGAGCAATCGCGCTTCTGCCTGGCCTTGCCAGCTCCCACCGGCTGCTGTCCGCCGATCAGGACGGAATCAGGCTGCGCTACAACCTCTCCGGCGAGCTCACCGGCAGGGAGAATATCGAGGAGACCATCCCCTGGAGCGCTCTGACCGAGTTTGCCATAGACAGCCCGTTTTGGGACCCGGCTCTGCTAATCGTCAATTTCCGGACCCGGGATGAGAACGGCTCCTTCCGGCTGGGGCGAGGCACAGACTGGGCAGACGAGAGCGGCTTCCTCCGGCTTGCCGCCGAGAAATTTCCGGAGCTCGAAGACAAGTGCGCAGCCCTGCTGGAGAACAGGCCAGAAGCCGTTCCGACTTTCACCGAGCTCTGGCTGGACAGCCTGGAGACCGAGCACCTCCGCAAACGCCGGGAAGAGCTCGAGAGCGGCACCGTTCTCGATGGGCGCTATAGAATCAAGCGCCGCATAGGAGCCGGCGGTCAGGGGACCGCCTATCTGGCCGAGGGACCAGGCGGCGATTGCCTGCTCAAAGAATACATAATCCCCGAGACCATCGAGGCCCTGGCCGCCGCTCAGAAGATGGACAATCGCGAGGCCGGCATCATGAAAGATCTGAGCCATCAGGGTCTCGCCAGGCTGGAAGCCTACTTCGTCGAAGACATGCGCGAATATCTGGTGAGCGAATTCGTGGACGGCAAATCGCTTCGCCAGCTCGTCGAAGAAAGCGGCCCTCTGCCGCAGGCACGCATCATCGCGATCGGCTCGGCGATCTGCGACATACTCGAGTACTTGCACGGACTATCACCGCCGGTGGTTCATCTCGACGTCACCCCGGAGAACATCATGGTATCGAGCACTCCTCCTGACGCGGGAGGTGTTCATCTTGTCGACTTTACCCTGGCGCACAGACTGGACGGCACCACCACCGATATCATCGGCGGCAAGCACTCATATATGCCGCCTGAGCAGTTTCAAAACGCCCCCTGCCCGGAAAGCGATATCTACTCCCTCGGCTGCACCATCGTCTTCATGCTTCTGGCCCGAGACCCCGAGCCCCTCGAGACAACCGTACTCGATGCCGGCGAACTCGGCATCAGTCCGGGGCTCGCCGCTGTGGTCTCGAAGGCGACTTCTCAGAACATTGAGGAGAGATTCGGCAGAGCGTCCGAAATGCGCGAAGCTCTCGGCTTGCTTATAGAATTAGACAATGCCGACTGATCAACCAGACATCAAGCTCTGCCCGCTCTGCAGCAAGCGAGTCGTGGACCGCGACAGCGCCTCTCTCACCCAGTGGATCTTCGGCATGAACAGTTGCCGGTGCCGCAGCGCGGAGACCGCGCCTCCGCGCCCGGAGCCTCCGCCGGCCCCGACGGGAGAAGCCCGGGGACAGCTGACGATCTGCCGGACCTGCCGTAAGAGAATCAGCCAACCGGTGGCCGGCTCCATCACTCAGTGGATTTTCGCCTCCCATGTCTGTAACTGCGACGAGCCCGTTCCCGTAGCAGTTCCTGTCCTGCCGGAGGAGAGCGCATCCGAAGATCTTTCCGAGCTGGCAGAGGAAGCTCCTGTGCCCTCCGGGCTTCTAAGTCTGCAAGATCCCGAGGCTCTGGCGAGCTGGAGCCTGGACACGAGCCGTTATGTTCCCCTCCGCTTGCTGGGCAAAGGTGGAACCGGAACTGTCTTTCTCGCTTTCGATCGAGTCCTGCAGCGTGCGGTGGCGGTAAAATGTCTCCATCTCCTGACCAGCAAACAAATCATTGCCCTCCAGAAGGAGGCACGCACCGCCTCCCGCCTTTCCCATAGAGGCATCGTCAGAGTCCTGGATCTGGGTGTTTCGGAAAACGATACACCATATATGGTTATGGACTTCATAGATGGTGTCAGTCTCAAGGACCTGCTCGAGAATAGAGGCGCCCTCGATCCCGGCACGGTCATTTCTATCTCTATGGAGATCTGTCGGGCCCTGGATTATGCTCACAACGCCGGTATCCTTCATCGTGATCTGAAAAGCAGCAATGTCATCTTGAGGGAGCTCGAATCCGGACGCCTGGAGCCGGTGCTTATCGATCTCGGGCTTTCACGTCTCGAGAACGAGATGGAAGAGGAAGAGCTTCAAGAGGGCACGCCTGGAAGCGATCCGCTTCCGGGTAGCGCCGGCTATATGGCGCCGGACTATATCGAAAGCCGGAAACATAGCGTCAGGGCCGAGATCTATAGCATGGGCTGTCTCATCTTCGAAATGCTTACCGGCTCACTGCCTTTCGAAGGGGATTCCCTCATCGAGACAATCACCATGCACCGCCAGAGCCCTGTTCCATCGGTGACGGAGCAAAGCCCCGCCCTCGACCCGATAGTGCGGCGATGTCTGGCCAAAGACGGCGCCGGAAGATACCAGTCGGTCCGGGAGCTCGAGCTGGCTATCGAGAATCTGATACTTACCCCGCCCGATACCAGCGATCAGAAATCCCATCAAAAGAAGGCGAAACTCAAACCATGGCCGATTATCGGCGCAGCCGCGGTGCTGCTTGTCGGTGCCATTTTCTTGATACCGGCAAAACGAGAGCCTGTTTCTGAAAAGCAAAAAACCGGCCAGCTCCCCAGAAAAGAGGTTTATCAGATCGGCGACATGCCTCTTCTTCCCGGCAGCAATGAGAGCGAGGGACAGGACGGTTATTTCGCCGATCGCCGTATGCTCGTGATCCCGGATGGCAGGGTCCTGTCCACCAGACTGTATAAAAAGTATCCCGGGGTGGATCGCCTGATCGTCGCCTGTACAGGTCTTGAAGAAAGAGACCTGCAGACCATCGCCTCTCTGAACCCCCGAATTCTAGAGCTCTTCCGTGTTCCTTCACTGACTGCCCGGGCTCTGGCTTCCATGACAGCCCGGCACAAATTGCAGGAGCTTCATCTCTATCAGTGCCCACTGCCTGATCGCCAGTCTCTTTCCGGTCTCGGCGAAGCCTCCGGCATAGACACCGTCAGCCTCGTAGACTGCAATCTGAGAGACGACAACCTGCCTTCGATCAACACGATCAATTCCCTGAAGACCCTTGACCTGAGCCTCAATCCGAAGCTCACCCTGACCGGGATCGCCCGGCTCCGGGGAGCGAGTATCAAAAGGGTCTATCTTTTCGGTTCTCTGCCCGGGACGAATCATAAGGGGAAAGAGAGCGAGCTCGAAAGTCGGCTCGGTATAAGACCGGACTTCGCCCTTACCGATCGACTCCCCGCCGATCTGGCTCAGATAGTCGAGGATAAGATTCCACCGGATACAGGAGACTTTCTCCTCCGCCTGGGACATTACTATAAAAAGAACGACGACAATATGCTGGCGGCAGAATTTCTCGAGCAAGCTCTGCCCTATCTCCCGCCGGATAGAAAAGTGGCAGCCCTGAACACAATCGCCTCATGTTTCGAGCAGATCTATCTCTTCGACCGTGCCATCGATTACTGCACCAGAGCAATGGACACCTTCGATAACGAACATATAAAGGACCCGGTAAAGCATTACTATCTGCTGGCTAAAAGATGCCGGTCCCGTTGCTACCTGGTGAGCGGGCGGAATGAGGCAGCTCTGAAAGATATCAATGAGGTGATCGCCTTTTGCGAGTCCAGAAACATCACCACCGACGGTATGTACAAAGAGAGGGTGAAAGTCCTGGGAGCCCTGCAAGAGTACGAAAAAGCCATCCTCGATCTGGACCGCCTGATAAAGCAAAAAGGCAGGAAGGCGACATCGACCCACCTCTTTCTCACCCGGGCGGAACTCCTGGACCATGTCGGTCGCACCGAGGCGGCTGAAGCCGACCGCCGAACCGCGAAAGAGCTCAGCGAAGGACTCTAACGCCATTTACGTCATATTTACGTTGGCAGAGTGACAATGCTCCTGTCAGTCGAGCAACGTTCCTTTAAATCCCCTGGAGGCGCCATCGTGAATCCCTTCGAGTTCTTTCAATCAATCAACACAATCAACGACAAAAGCGCCCATCCGGTCCATAACTCGAGCGAGCTCTTCGCTTCTTTCAACGATGCGAAAAACGCAAATACTACCAGTGATTCCGCTAACTCCTTTCTTCCGCTTCTCACCATCGATACTCCGGAAAATATTCAGAACTCCTGCCAGCTACTTCCCTGGAAATTTCCTTTGCGACCAGAGCAACCGATTTTGATTCCTGAACCTTCTCCAATTCCATTTCCTTCTCCATTTCCTGAATTTAGTGACTTGCCCGAGCTGCCCGGCAAACTCTCGCCGGCGCCGGAAAGAGAAAGGTCAAATCGGAGCCAGGACGATCCCGCCAGTCCCTCCGGCTCGGACAGGGATTGTCCTGGAACCGACTTGATCGGCAAACCGATAAAAGAGCTAGACCCTTCGATAAACCCGCGACTGGGATGCGCCCTGGCTGTATCCACAGCCTTGCACGAGCAACATCCCGAAATTCCAGTAACCACGAACAACAAAGTTCTGGAAGCAGCCCTCAAGAAAAACGGATATGAGATCGTGGAGACAAATGGTGAGCTCATCGCCGACGACCTCCAGCCCGGCGATGTCTTGATCGGCAAGCGTCCTTTTGGAATGCCGGGTCATGCGGCGATCTACAGAGGCAACGGCAAAATCATCGAAAACAACAGCGATACCGGCACCATCACCGGTGACGGGGACCTGGGCAAATTCAACAAAGGAATGCACTACCCGGACGGACGCTGGAACAAGAACGGATTCGACAGCGTGCTGGTCCTGCGCCGCAAGAACGCCACGCACTGAGCGATAGCTTTAATAGAGGGACGCCTGAGTATCGGAGACGGTACTCGGGTTGCTTTAAATCGACGGATTGAACTAAACTGGAAGAAGTAGTTTTAGTCGTCTCGATTGTTGTAGTTGTCTTAGTGAGAGGAGATATGACTATGAGACTTTCAACCTTTTTGCTTATCGTCTTGCTCTGCCTGCCTATTTTCGCGTCTCCGGCAGCCCGAGCCGAGAGCCCTTTTCTGCCGCCAGGCATAGCCTGGATCCCGACCTGGAAGCAAGGAATCGAAGAAGCCCGGCATACAGGAAAGCCTATGCTGGTCATGTCGGCGGCCCCGCAATGCCACAATGTCCCGGGCGTCTGGTGACCGGGTAAGCAGAACATGGACAGGAGTTACCTGTCCCAGCCCGAAGTAATAGAAGCTTCAAAAAAATTCGTCTGTGTACGAATGATGACCTATGAAAGCGAAAGCGAAGCATCGGTGCTTCAGTCATTCTGGCGGCCCGGAGCGCCGCTGGAGAATACGGTCTTCATCATTCTCGATCCTCAGGGACGCCCCCTGATTCGAGGCGATCGCGGACCCCGGAGGATGTTCCGCGATTCTCGAGAACTTGCCGACACCATGAACCGGATCTCCCGGTCCTATAACAGCAACGGGCAGCCGAAAGAGTTGCCGGCGGTACCGACTGTGAGACTGGCCCTCAATGTCGCCGCATGTGACAAGAGACCGCTCCTGATCGTAGTCGCCCAGGACGCCAGCAGGCGAAAAGCCCTGGCGGACAGGCTTGCCACCCTGGTCTGGCGGGACGAGCTTGCCGGCAAGCTCATCTATGCCACTGCCGCCCCGGGGGAGCTGGGTCAGATCGAAGGAGTCAGCCGAGACAGCACTTATCTTTTCGTTCTCCCGGACCAGTTCGGGGTGAAAGGAAAAGTAGGCTCGCAGCTGCCTCTCACCGCTACGGCCCGGGATATCGTTCAGGCCACGGACCATTGCGTGGCTATCTTCCAGCCGCAATATGTGCCGACGCCACAACAAGTGATGACCGGCGAGCGAATGGGAATTTACTGGCAGACGAAGCTACCGGTGACCGATCCCCATGCGCTTCAAGCCCAGGCGCAGCACCGGCACTGAAACGACAGGAAAGAGCCCGATACCGCTGGCGATATCGAAAGCTCAGATCCGGCGGAAGAGCCCGACTACTGTTCCCTGGATGTTGAGGTCATGGGCGCGCTCAATAAAAATGGGCTCCATGCTGGAATTGGCGGGCTGCAAACGGAACCGGCCGTTCTCTTTGTAGAAGCGCTTGAGAGTGGCAGTACCATCCTCGAGCAGAGCCACGACAATCTCGCCATTGTGCGGAGAGGGATTGGGCTTGACTATCACGAAATCGCCCTCGTAGATGCCGTCCTCGACCATGGAATCGCCCTTGACCTGCAGAGCATAGCAACCACTGCCGGCATAATCGGTCTCGATGGTGAGGAATTCCGGACTCTCATGAGCGTCGATGGGAGAGCCTGCCGCGATGCGACCGCGCAGGGGAATACCGCTCTCGATGGATACAGGCTCGCGATCGGCAGGACTCTGAGAGTCGTCGCCGAGATAATGCCCGCCGGCATTGCCTGCGGCCTCCACCGTCACATATTTGAGCCCTTCTTCCAGAACCGTGAGAGAGCGATTGAGCCCCGACTCCCAGCTGACCAGACCTTTCTTCTTGAGAGCCGCCACATGCTGGTGGACGGTCATGCGATTCTTCAGTCCCAGCTCCCGGGCGAGCTCCGCCAGACTGGGAGGGAACCCCTTCTGATCAGTAAGCTCGACGATGGCATTGAGTACATCCTGCTGCCTTGGGGGTAGCGATTTCATGAAATCTCATCTCCACTCCGGAAAAACACATACGTAAGTATAGTACGACATTCGTCCGGTGTCTACCCCGAAAAAAAATCAGAGAATGCGTTTGCCCAGACAGGAGAGGACGAGCTCCACCGCGAGCTCGGCGGTCTGATTATGGATATCTTTGGCCGGGTTGACCTCGGCGATATCGATGGAGCGCAGGAGTTGAGACTCGGCGAGCAGGGTGAGAGCGAGCAGGCTCTCGCGATAGCTCAGCCCGCCTCGAGCTGCGGTGCTGACACCAGGAGCGGTACCGGGGTCGATTACATCGATGTCGAAGGACAGGTGCAGACCCGATACGTCCGTCCCCATGGCTCCCAGAGCGAGATCGGTGACCCTGCCCACACCGAGATGGTCGATATCACGCATGGTGAATGGGGTGATACCCGTCTGATTGATCAGGTCGCGCTCCGGCTGATCGAGATCGCGTATGCCAATAAGCGCCGATCGGTGTGGCTGCACTTTGGGGGAGAAGCCGAGAAGATCGGTGAGACGCTCGTCGCCCACACCGAGAGAGACCGCCAGGGGCATGCCGTGGACGTTGCCGCTGAGACTGGTATCGGGGGTATTGATATCGCCGTGGGCGTCGAACCAGACCAGCCCGAAGTTCTGCTCTTGCTTGCGGTAATAGTTCGAGACCCCGGCAAGGCTGCCGATGGCAAGCGAATGGTCACCACCGATGGTAATCGGGATGGTGCCCCGGCGCAGACAGTCCTCGACGATCTCGGCTACCCGCATGCTCACTTCGCCGATCTCAGGAACGCACTTCGCTCCCGATTTCTCGTCGATCCAGCAAAGCGAGTTAGGAACGTTGACATCGATCTCATCGGCAACCTTGTAACCGAGTTGCTGAATCTTTTCACTGAGCTCGGCGACTTTCATGGCGGCCGGTCCCATGCTCACACCCCGGTGAGCGCCACCCAGGTGGAGCGGGATATAGATGAGCGAAACCGAGTCCGTGCGTTTTGCCAGGGGCTCACGAGTGCTGCTTGTAGTAACCTCCTCCGATCCGTTCGCGACCAGAGACTTGGAGTCGGGTGAGAGCATATTTCCTTGCGCCTTTCCTTCGTAACACTGTGCAAGCAGATGACATGAATCCACTCGCATAGATAAAAGCCTAGTGTATAATCTTCCCTGTATTTTGTCTTTACCTGCCAGTAGTCCCAGGCTTCGCTCCCCGGGCTCAGTCAGATGGAGGTTGTCACCGTGATTCGGCCGATGGTAAAAATATTCTTCCTGGGAAGAGCCGCTCTAGAAGTGGGTCGCGAGCGCCTGGAGGACTTCATTGACGCCCTCACCGCCAGAGCCACCGAGTACAAGACCTCCGGAAGCGAACGGGTCGGAGAGACCAAAGATCGCATGAAACAAGTCGCCAACGAGATTTCGCAGCATGTATGGCAGCGCTCTGAAATTCTCGAGAGCCAGGTCCGGGAGAAAATCCGCCGACAGGTAGCCGATTTCTCTCTGGGCGCCCTGGGCGACTCCACCGAGATCAATGAGCTGAGAGCCGAGATCGCCACGCTCAGAGCCGAGATTGCCGAGCTCAAGCAGATGAAGGCTTCAGTCTGAGAGCATTCGAAAAGATAGCCGTCAGGCGATAATCGCCGGGGTCCTTCGATGAAAGAGATTCAGTCGGATAGACAAGAGGACGAGGCGGCGGATAAAGCGGAAGAGCAGGGCGCGTCCGAGTCCTTCTCCGATGAGTTCAAAAGACGCCTGCGCACCAGCACCGGCGCTATCATCAAGCCCAGGCACACACGCCGACAGAAAGACGCCGGTCCGGCCTATCCGGCGGGCACCCCCGTCTATGACCCGGCTGTAGCCGACCGCACCGTCAGACCCAACGAGATACTCCGGGACGAGAGGTTCTGGCAGGTGGCCAGGACCCTGACAGCGTTCGTTGCCGGGTCCATCACTGACAAGTATGGTTACGGACAGGCCAGAGATCTTTCCCAGACCGAGCTTCGCCAGCGCAAGGCGTCCCGGATAAGACAGGCTCTAATCGAGCTCGGTCCCACTTTCGTCAAGCTCGGGCAGTTCCTGTCGGTGAGACGTGACATCCTGCCTCCGGAGATGGCCGAAGAGCTCGCCCAGCTCCAGGACAAAGTCCCTCCCTTCGAGCTGAGCCGGGTCAAAGAAATAATCGAGCGAGACCTGGGACGCAATCCCGAGGTACTTTTCGATCGCTTCGAAGAGACGCCGGTGGCCTCTGCTAGCATCGGACAGGTACACCGGGCCTGGCTCAAGGACGGCACCGCCGTGGTGGTGAAAGTCCAGCGCCCCAACCTGGCTTCCCGGTTCTACCAGGACCTGGGGTATATGCGCCTGGTCACCCGTATGGGCTCGGTGCTCAGACCCACCGGCGAGTGGGAGAGCTGGCTGAAATTATCAGACGAATTCGGACGGACACTCTTCTCCGAGATCAACTATTTGCAAGAAGGCAAGAATGCCGACCGCCTCCGCACTTTTCTGAAGGACCACCAGGATGTCCGCATCCCGCGGGTGTTCTGGAAATACACGGGGAAAAGGGTTCTCACCCTGGAATATATACCTGGCATAAAAGTAGATCAGGTAGAAGAGCTCAGGGAGTCGGGCCTGGACCTGGTATCCATCGGCAATCGCCTGGTCACCTGCTACCTGGACCAGGTACTGCTGCACGGGTTCTTCCATGCAGACCCGCACGCCGGCAACCTGGCCGTCGATCATCATGGCAACATCGTCCTCTATGACTTCGGCATGATCGGCCGGATCACCGAGGCTCAGCGCAATGCGATAACCGGATGTATCGCCGCGGTTATCAAGCATGATATCGAAGAGCTTATCAAGCACCTGACCGACCTGGAAATTATCAGGCCTGATGCCAGCGTCGAGCCCATCAAGCGCGCAATCAAGCCTTTCATCGAGTATTACGCTGGCAAAGGCATCCGCGACCTGGACTTCGGAACCATCGAAGAGGACGTCGACGAAATCGCCACAGACCGCGCCCTGCGCATGCCTCCAACCCTGGCTTATCTGATTCGGACAGGCTCGTCCCTGGAAGGCATAGCCCGCACCCTGCACCCGAACTTCTCCTTCGTCGAAGCTGCCAAGCCCGCTTTGAAGAAGTGGGTTCTCAACAAGCCCGAGCAGGCCGCGCAGGTTCTCAAGCTCATGGGCTCCGCCGAGCAGATGTCCTTGAAAGCCGTCTGGCAGAGACTGACAAGGGTCAAGAAAGCGACGGCAAGCCCTTTGCAATTCCTGGACAGCACCAATAATGACACCTTGATACCTGATCGAGTCAGGCCGGATCTCGTGCCAAAGCCGCTACCAGACCCGGATGAGGTCGCGGCTTTGAAAAGCAGGCTTAATCTTTTAGAAAACGAAATCGCCGAGAAACGGAAAAATGGAGTAAATTTGTTAGTGCAGGCGCTCTGGTTTCTGTCCTTTGCGCTTTTGTACTTTGGTACCTCTTTGATTCCCGAATACCAATCGTATGCAAAATTTTTCTTGATTGGAAATGGTGTAATGGTGGCAAAAATATTAGGACACCTCGTAAGATCATCTAAACTTAGAGACGGATCTACTAAGGACTCATCGAGGAGGCAACGGAGATAGGCGATGCTTAAGTGGCGTGCGGCTGCACGAACTGATGCCGGTTGTCAGCGTCAGAGAAATGAAGACAACTTCTGGATGAGCCCCGACCAGCGGGTATTTGCAGTCGCGGACGGCATGGGCGGCGCCGTAGGAGGGTCGCGAGCCAGCAAGCTGGCAGTGGACGCCATCGAGAAGCTATGGCGAGAAGCTCCTCCCCCGAAGGACGACCAGGACAAGATTCAAAAATGGCTCGAAGAAGCCGTTCATAAGGCCAACCACAGGGTCTGGAACGAAGCCGAGGAAGATGCCACGGTTCGCGGAATGGGTACTACGGTAGTGGTAGCTGTCCAGTGCGATGGCAATGTCCTTCAGATTGCCCATGTCGGCGACTCTCGTGCCTACCTTCTCCGGGATGGCAAGCACCAGCTCCTCACCAACGACCATTCGGTGGTCCAGGAAATGGTCCGGGCCGGCAGGCTTACTGAAGAGCAAGCCCGCATCAACCCTTACAAAAATTTAATTACCCGTTGTCTCGGTCATGAGGAGCGGGTAGAGATCGACCACACCCCGGTAGAGCTCAAGCCCAGAGACTGGGTAGTCCTCTGCTCGGACGGTCTGCCGACGGTACTGCGCGATGAGCAGATCGGCGAAGTCTGCAAAGACGGAGAAGATCCGGACGATGTCTGCGAGGAGCTGGTCAAGCAGACTATCGATGGCGGCGCACCCGACAACGTTACCGTGGTAGTCATCAAATATACGGAAGACTCCAACAACGGCGCCAGCTAGCTTAGAGTGTCATGCCGAGTGGTCAATGCGTCAGGTGCGGAGGAACGGTAGGCGGTAACGGTGTCTGCACCGTTTGCGGAAACAACGCTCTCTCAAGCCAAGGACCAGGTATGCAACAAGTTCCAGGACATCAAGCAGGCAGCGAGGGGCAAACCTCGCGTCCGGCCTTCCTGTACAACAAGCTAACCAATGAGCGCTATCCGCTCAATCAGTCCGTGAGCAAGATCGGCAGGGATCAGACCAATAATATTTCCCTCACTCACGATCATTACATCTCCCGCCATCACGCCTGGGTGCTTCAGATGCAGGGAGGCTACTGGGTCGAGGACCTGGGCTCGACCAACGGCACGATGATCAACGGCGAGCTCCTCGGCGAGCGCCGCCAGATCAACCCCGGCGACCGCCTGACAGTGGGCAAGACCGAGCTCGTATTCGTCGTGGAATAGTCCCATGACCAGGCCTTTCGAGAACTATAAGATCCTGGCCGAGCTCGGCCGGGGCGGTATGGGAATCGTATACAAAGCGCAGGATCTGCGCTCGGACAAGATCGTCGCTATCAAGCAGCTCATCCTCGAGAATATCGATCCGAGCAAGCACAAGGAGTTTCGCGAGCGTTTCCAGCGCGAGGCCGAAACAGTGCTCTCCCTGAAGCACAAAAATATAGTCGCGGTCCTGGATATCTCGAAAGAGATCGACAGCCATTACTATGTCATGGAGAATCTGGAAGGGCACAGCCTGCGCAAAGAGATCAGCCAGCGCGGAGGCCGGATAAAACCCCGGGCATTCCTGGCTATCCTCGAGCAGATCGCCGAAGGTCTCTCCTATGCCCATACCCTGAATGTCGTGCACCGGGACGTCAAACCGGACAATATCTTCATCCTCAATGACGGCAGCGTCAAGCTCACCGACTTCGGGATTGCCCGGGTAGCAGATCTGGAAGCCACCAATCTCACCAAGACCGGGGTGATGCTCGGCACCCTCGCCTATGTCTCTCCGGAGCAGCTCCAGAACGCCAAGACCGTTGATCACCGGGCTGACATCTTCTCCCTCGGGGTGGTTACCTACGAGGCATTATCAGGGAAGCTTCCTTTCACCGGTGATGGTATCGCCGCCACCATCGTCAAGATCATGTCCCAGGAGGAAGTGCCTCTTCATATTGTCATGCCCTCCATTCCAGCCGAGCTTTCTGCCTGTGTCACCCGGGCCCTGCGCAAACGCCCCCGGGACCGCTATCGCTCGGTGGTGGAATTCGTCAGAGAGTTCCGTCTGGCTGTGGATCAGGTTCCGGAAGAGATCGACGACCGCAATTTCGATCTCCACTCAACCAGTGTCGACCTGGGCGCCGCAGAAGTGATCACCAATGCCGATCCCCCGATTACCGAGCCCAACGCGATTGAGCAAATGGAGACGGAGAAGGCCAGTGACGAAACGGTAGCAGGAAGCAGGGACATTTCCGGGCTCACGGGAAAAGTCTCCCTCGACCGGCAGGGAATCCTCAACGAGAAAAAAGCGAAGAAGTCGGTGACTTTCGATACCGGGGGCTCCGACGATAACAAACCTGACAAGCGCCAGCCCGCAGGCATGGC
>JAGQHH010000370.1:16666-21401 GCA_020431945.1 Cyanobacteria bacterium HKST-UBA02
CGGCACCGATCTCGGCAGAGTACCGTCCGATGAGAGCAGCTTATACCATCGAGCGCACCGGCGATGATGGCCCTTTCGCCGAACCATCGGTAGTGGCATACCGTTCAGGCCGGATTGTCGTTGCCGACACCGCCAAACGAGTAGCACACATATTCTCCCATGACGGCCGCTGGATCACCCGGTTGATTCAAAGACCGGAAGCCGAATCGAAAACCGGAGGCGGGCGTTTCACCAAAGTATCCGGTCTTGCTTTCGACGAGCGCGGCAGAATCTATGCCTGCGATTCGAGCGATCATTACATCAGGATTTTCGACAGCCAGGGCACCTACCTCAAAGAGTTCAAAAACATCCAGGGCAAAGACGGCGGTCTCCAGGGAATCGCCATCGACACCACGGGTCTTCTCTATGTCTCCGACTCAGGCTCCGCCACTCTCCAGGTCTTCCAGTCGGATGTCGGTGTCTGGGTGCGAGCCATCGGAGCCAAAGGCGCCGGGGAGGGTCAGTTCCAGCTCCCCTCCGGTCTCGCCACCGACAGGCTCAACAGGGTCTATGTCGTGGACTACGGGACTTCTAAAGTATCGATTTTCAACCGCTCGGGAACACATATAAGGACCTTCGGAAGCAAAGGACGAGAGCGAGGAATGTTCAATGTGCCCAGGGCTGTTGCGGTAGATCGTCACGATCGTATCTTCGTACTCGATTCACTCAACCACCGTATTCAGGTTTTCGGACCATCGGGAGAATGGCTCTATAGCTTCGGCAGTCTCGGTCCCGGCGCCGAGCAATTCGTCGGTCCCTCGGATCTCTGCATCGACAACGAGAACAATCTTCTCTTCGTGGCAGACAAGGGCAACAAGCGGATTCAAGTCCTCGAGCTCACATTCAGGTAGAGTCAGATATTGATGGAATCCCCAGAAGTCACTCCCTCCCTTATTCTAGCTTCGGCGTCTCCGCGCCGGGTGGCTCTGCTCACCACCCTGGGCCTGCAATTCGAGGTGAGACCGAGCGATGTGGACGAGACGATTCATACGCCCATGAGCCCGGAAGAGGCGGTAATCGAGCTGGCAGTCTCGAAAGCCAGAGCCGTGGCGGCTGAGACCGGGGACCGAGCAGACGCTCTCGTACTGGGCGCCGATACCATAGTGGCATATGCCGGTGAGCTCCTGGGCAAACCCGGCGATCCGGAGGAAGCCCGGCGCATGCTGCGGCTCCTTTCCGGCTCCTCCCATCAGGTCTTCACCGGCGTCTGCCTGGTTCTTCCGCAGGGCAGGGAAGTCTCGGCCTGCGAGGAGACCATCATCCATTTTCGAGAGCTTTGCGACGAAGAAATCGATGCCTATATCACTACCGGGGAGCCGATGGATAAAGCAGGCGCCTATGCTCTCCAGGGAGCAGCGTCGGCTTTCGTGAGCAAACTGGTAGGATGCTACACCAATGTGATCGGATTGCCGGTACCACTTACAGTATCACTTCTTCGCCAGGCCGGTCTGCCGGTACTGGGAACGACAAAGACAAATGTCCGCTAAAGACAGGGATATCGAGGAGTCTACGGTCTTCGGTACGGCTCGCCGGAGTTTCCCGATCATGGACAGGCTTTCAGAAAGGCTTTCACAGAGAGGCACCCTGGCTTCTCTTGTACTCGGTTGGAACTGCCATCTCACCGAGATCACCGCCCTCGCGGTCAAGGCGCTTGCCGCCACGGGCTGCCGCCTGATCATGAGCGAATGCAACCCTGCCACCAGCGAGAAGCCGGCCATCGACTATATGAGAGAATGCGGCGCTCTCATCTTCACCGGCGGCGACGCCAGGAGCAGGGTTCTGGAGGCCCGACCGCAAGTCATTTCGGACACGGGATTCGATCTTCTTTCTACCTATCTCGAGACCGGCGGCGAGGGATTGCTAGGCGCTTCGGAAATCACCACTAGCGGTATCGAGCGCTTGCGCCGACTCGGGGCAGGCACTGATTTTCCGGTCATCAATCTCAACGATGGGATCATCAAGTCTCGCATCGAGAACTTTCACGGTGTCGGCGATGGTGTCGTCGAGTCACTGGCCAGACTCGTCGATCGCGACTGGGCTGGAACGAGGGTAGCGGTAATCGGCTTCGGCATGGTGGGCCAGGGGGTGGCCACTTATTTGAAACGTCTGGGCTCCCGGGTTCTGATCGTCGATATCGACCCGGTCGCGAGGCTCCTGGCTCATTATGACGGTTACGAAATCGCCAGCCTCGAGGAGGCGGCCCGGACCTGCGAGCTTGTGGTCACTGCCACCGGCAAGCATGGCTTGATCGGCGAGGACTTTTTCGACCGGGCGGCGGATTCCCTAATGCTGCTTAATGTAGGGCACTGGCCTGACGAAATAGACGTGAAGAAGTTGAAACAAATATGTAGCAAGGTCGAGTCGATGGGTCCCGATCTCGAGCGATTCACCCTCGCCGATCCACCTCGCTCCCTCTATCTGGCCTGCTCCGGAAACCCCGCAAACGTAGCTATGCTCACGGGTTCCATCGAGCCTACCCTGCTTCATCTGACCACCGAGATTCTTTCAATGGAGTTCATCTATCTCCACCATCAGAGCCTGGAAAAGGGCGAAAACGCCCTTCCCCGGTCGATTGAAGAAGAGGTGAGCGAGCTCGCCCTCAGCCTAATTGGTATGATATGACCCTGTCGAATTAGAGGCGAAGGCAGGTAATGCACAGAACTTCCCATGGGCTCGTATCCAAACTGACAGCCGCCCTGGTCATGGCGACCATGCCCGGCATGGTCATGGCTGCCGACGGCTCTCTCAACGAGCTCTGGCAGAATGAAGGCGCCGCCCAGCAGCCGGCAAAAGAGAGCGCCAACGAGAATTTCAAGCTCTATCAGCCTGAGAACGCCGCTAATTCGAGCTCCGAAAAAGCGGAGCCCGCCAGCACCACAGCACCGCTGTGCACCCTGGGAGAGCTCAAGAAGAGCGATTTCGTGAGCACCGGCGGGTGGCCGGGCGTGGGACCCTTCTCCCAGGACAAAGAGGACGATAATCAGCTCGTCGACGAGGCCAGGAACACCCTCAAATATTCCACCGCCGGCCAGGACATTACCGAAGCCGAGCTGACCATGGTCAATCAGCCTGCCGACAAGAACGACCTCCTTTCCCTGCAAATGAACGCCGACTTCCTCCTCGAGGCCCTGGGCGCCCACGACGCCCGAATCGCCGACTTCAACAATGCTTTCGAGAACAAACAGCAGGATCTCAAGAGCGGCTCCATCAGCCTCAATGCCGGCACCTACGACATCTCCATCGCCCGGGGCCGAGCCACCGAGCAGACCGAGCCGGGCAGCGCCAGCTATGTAATCAAGGTCCGAAACACCCGGCCGGTCATCGCCGAAAAGCCTCCCGAGCCCGTTGCTCCGGCGCAAGAAAGCGAACCGGAAAAGAGCCCGGAGCCCGGACCGGTAGCCAGCGAGCCGGCAGTCAAGAAAGAACGGCCGTCCGCCCTGGACAAGCCGGTAACCCTGGCCATGAAATCGCCGTCAGCCGTGACAGCGCCGCAAGCCGCCGATACCGATGCGGAAAAGAACCGGCTCATAGCTGAATTCACCGACCTCATGCAGCGCTGGCAGCTGGTCAAGAAAGCGACTGTCAAGAGCAGGCAGAGCACCAATCTCACCCAGATCCTGGGAGGCAAAGCCCTCAGCCTACACACCCAGGCTGTCAGCATCCTCCAGAACAAGCACATGTATTACGAGATCACGCCCCGACGCCTCAAGGTAGAGAGTTATAAAGAGATCTCTCCGGGCAAGAAATATCTCGTCAAAGCCCATATCGAGGAGAGGCGGCAGTTCGTGAATGCAGACACTATGAGCATTCAGCGGGACGACGAGCACTCTTACAATGTCGAGTACACAGTGGAAAAAGTGCGGGGCTCCTGGCTGATTACCGATTTCTCGAAATAAGCCGATCTCGGGCCACCAATAGCGATACTAGTTGCAGGATGTCAGGGTCCGAGAATTAGACGTAGCGGCGTTCTTGACGTAAAATCAGATAATTCCAATCGGATGAAACGAGGCTAGATATGATTCCTGTCAATAAACTCCCCCTGACAATGAGTTTCTTGAGACCTTCCGGACGAACCCTTTGCCTGCTTACCGCTCTCAGCTTCTGCCTGCAGATGCAGACGCAAACCGGATTCGCACCGGCGGCGCAGGCCCGATCGGCAAGCAGCACAGCAGGAAAGAACAGCCTCCTGGCCAAGAAAGAAAAGAAAGAGAAAGAAGTAAAAGACGGCGAAGAAACCGAAGCATCGGCTAAAAAGAAAAAGAAAGCCAAGAAGAAAGCATCCAAAGAAGAGCCTGCGGCCGAAGAGAAACTGGCAGAAGACGAAGAGGATGCCGCGCCGGAAGAAAAGGAAGAAGAAGCTTCCGTCAAAAAGCCGAGCAAGAAAAAACACGGATTTTTCTTCGGGGGCAAAGACAAGAAAGACCAGGAAAGCGAACCCGAAGCCGGCGATGACAAGGAAGAGATCGTCGAAGTCGACATAATCGAGAACAAGCCAGAAAAGAAAACCCCAGATAAAAAAGAAGGCTCGGAGAAAAAGACCGCCACCGGCGAAAAGGCCCCCCGCCTGCTTCCGGACGCCGCTCTGATCAGCCTTCTCAAAGACGTCACCAAGTCCCTTCAGGAGCTCGATGAAGAAACCTCCGGAGTGGACCAGCCCGACGAGAAATTGATCGTCGAGCTCGCCCGGCAGATCCTG
>JAGQHH010000371.1 GCA_020431945.1 Cyanobacteria bacterium HKST-UBA02
GGGCGTGATCATTCACGACCCTGAGTTTTTCGAGGTCCTTGCCACGCTCAGACCCGGCGAGTCCCGCTTCGTTACTCATCAAAGCCGGCTTGGCCGCTCCGAGATCGGCTTTCGCAGTCTCGTCCAGGGGGTGGCCAGCCCCGGGGGCGGCTCTCTCATTCAGTGCGTCTCGGTTCCGGACCAGGGTACCGGAGGCAGACGCTTCCAGGTCATGCGCGAACTTTTCGATTCTCTCTTTCTACTGAGTCTCAATCGAAGCGACTTTCTCGGCCATGTCCTGGATGTTTTCTGCCGGCATTTCGGCTGGGATCTGGGTCAGGCCTGGCTTGTCGATCCCCGGGACGGACTGATCAAGCTCGAGACCAGCGTCAATTTCGGTGCCGAGAAATTTCGGGTGTTCAGGCGGGAATATGCCGGTGCATCAGCCGGGGAGGTCTCCCCCGCCGAGCGAGCCTGGAAAAAAGCAATCACCATTCTCAAGACTATTAAGAACGGCAAGAAAGACTCCCCTATGACCGCAGCAGCCAGGGAAGCCGGTTTGAGCCGTCTGCTTTGCGTGCCCATAGAGGCAGGTCCGGGAATAGATTATGTCCTGGAATTTCTCGGATCAGAAAACGTGCCCTGCCAGTATCTCCCGGAGTCGGACTGGCAGGCGGTGAGCGACTTCCTGTCGGCTTTCTGTCGGGTGATGCCGGCTGCTACCGTGCCTCATGGCGACGGCGGCTATCTGCAACGGGTCATCGATGCCGTCCCGTCGATGATCTGGTGCAAGGCCCTGGACGGCAAGATCGTCCTGGTCAACCAGAGCGCCATGGATCGCATGGGTCTTCCCCGGGAGCTGATTCTCGGTCGGACCACCTCCGACCTGCATCCTGATGAAGCCGATGCCTATGTCAAAGACGACCTGAAAGTAATCGAATCAGGTAGAGCCAAGCACGGAATTCTGGAGATTCTCGATACTTATGACCGGGGCAAGCTCTGGGTGACCACCGACAAGATTCCGCATTACAGCCCGGATGGCGTTGTCGACGGTCTGATTGTTTTCTGCACCGATATAAGCGATCTGAAAAGAACCGAGCAGGATCTGAAAAAGGTCCAGTCGGATCTGGAGCTCGAGATGGAAGAGCGGACCCGGGAGCTCTCGGACGCCAGTGTCTTTTTCACCCTTTCTCAAGAGCTTCTCTGTATCGCCGACAAGGACGGCTATTTCACCAGGCTCAATCCGGCCTGGTGCGACAAGCTCGGCTATACCATGGAAGAGCTCCTGGGCACGCCCTATATCGATTTCGTGCATCCTGATGATCGTGACAAGACGATTTTAGAAGCGGAGAAGATAATCAAAGCCGGCAGGACTGTGGACTTTTTCAATCGTTATCGTTGTGCCGATGGAAAGTACAAATTCCTGCGCTGGAGCGCTACATCACTGGGCGAGATGATCTATGCCGTGGCTTACGATATCACTGACAAGATCTCTGCCGAGCTCGATCTTCTCGACGTCAATACTCGTTTCACCCAGCTCGCCAGGCATATTCCGGGGCTTATCTATCAATTCCTCTACAGCCAGGACGGGACCATGTCCTTCCCTTATATAAGTGACGGCTGCAGACAGATCTTCGGGTCGAGCCCCCGGGAGATCGAGACCAACGCCGACCTGGTCTTCGACCGCGTCCACCCGGATGATCGAGAGAGGCTCTATGCTTCTATCGATCACAGTGTGCGAAACGAAAGCGTTTTCCATTTCGAAGGGCGGATCATGGGACCATCCGGTCGTCTGATTCATCTGCGGGCCTCGTCCTCGCCGGAGCGCCTGGAAAACGGCGACCTCCGGTTCGACGGTCTGATGATGGATATCTCGGACGTCAAAGAGGCTCAGCTCGAGATCGAGAAGCTCAATGCCGATCTCGAGAAGCAGATCAACAGCCTGCGAGTGGTCAATGAAGAGCTGGAGACTCTCACCGCCAAGCTCGAGATGGCTTACGAGCAAGCCATGGAGGCCTCCAAGCTCAAGTCCGAGTTCGTAGCCAATATCTCCCACGAGGTCCGTACCCCTATAAGTGCCGTCATCGGTATGTCCGAGCTCCTCCTCGATACGGATCTCAGCCAGACCCAGAAAGAGTATGCCGGAGGCGTGCTGGAGTCGGCCACTTCGCTTCTATCGATCATCAACGATATTCTGGATTTCTCCAAGATCGAGGCAGGCGCCCTGAATCTCGAAAGTATCGAGTTCGATATGCTTCAACTGGTGGAAGGCTCCGTCGAGCTTTTCGCTCATGATGCTTTCGCCAAGGGCATAACCCTGAGCACTTTCGTCGATCCGTCGCTTCCCGAGACTATGACCGGAGATCCGGTGAGGGTGCGGCAGATCCTCCTGAATCTGGTGAGCAATGCGGTGAAATTCACAGTTTCGGGAAATGTCACAGTGAGGGTGACGCCGAGCCGGAACGGCAATACCTCTATCCGTTTCGAAATCGAGGACACCGGTATCGGTATTCCTGCTCAAGCCACCGGCAGGCTCTTCAGCCCCTTCGTCCAGGCGGACGGCTCCACCACTCGCAAATTCGGCGGAACCGGTCTCGGTCTCTCTATTTGCAAACGCCTGGTGGAGTTGATGAAAGGCAATATCGGGGTGAAGACCGAAGAAGGAAAGGGGTCCACTTTCTGGTTCTCTCTGCCCCAGGTCTATAAGATTTCGCTGCCCGAGGACGAAAGGGACGGCAGTCCTCCTGCGGTTCTCCTGGTCGGCCTCGATCCGGCCCGCCGGGAAGTAGTCCGGACTTATGCCGAATGGTTCGATTACGATGTCATCTCTGCCACCACTGTCGGTGAGCTTATTTATGTTCTAGACGATCTGAAATCCCGGGGTTCGACAGTTCGTTGCGTTCTCGTCGAAATGTACCCGGATGTGGTAAGCCGCCTGGAGCTGGTGGCGGCCCTGAGGCGCGATCGTGTCCACAAAGAGACCAATGTCGTCTGTATATACAGACCCGGTCATCGCGCCGTGGCGCGCCGCTGTCTCAATGTCGGGGCGGATTCTTATCTCTTCTCGCCGATCAAGCGCCGGGAGCTGCTCATGGCGATACGGCAGGACCCGATGCAGAGCGCCGATAAGGAAGATATGTCCGATTCGGTGCAGAAGGACAAGAGTCCCCGCTCTTACGTATCGAAAGGCGATCAGCGACCGGCCAGGGTGCTGGTGGCGGAGGACAATCGTCTCATGCAGAAGCTCGCTATCAATCAGCTCGAGCACTTCGGAATCCGGGTGGACCTCGTGGGTAACGGCAGGGAAGCGGTGGAGGCGGCTGCCTCCGGGGAGTACGATCTCGTTCTCATGGATTGTCAGATGCCCGAGATGGATGGTTTCGAGGCCACTCTCAAGATAAGAAAACTTGAAAGCATGAAAGATATCCATGTCCCCATCGTCGCCATGACTGCTTTTGCCATGGCCGGCGATCGCGAGCACTGTATCGCTTCAGGGATGGACGATTATCTGAAGAAGCCGGTCTCTCTCTCGGATCTCGAGAAAGTCATCGATCGCTGGCTACCTGAGTTCACCAAGCGGCGGGTCGGTCACGGGGACCGGGATACTCAATTTGTCGGGCGCAGCCTCTCACCGGGCTTGCTTACCCCGGGCTTGCTTACTGCGGATGCCGAAAGGCAGGTGGAAACCGACGTCGATCTGGCTCTCATGAAAGAGCATTACGGCGAGGATATCGAAGATATATTGATCAGCCTCAAAGACGAGATCGAGGCGCTCATGCCGCTTCTGGAGGGTCATGTGGCATCCGGGGCTCTTGAAATGGCCGGGTCCGTCGCCCACCAGCTCAAGGGTCTGGTCTCGGTGCTCTGTTTGAGCGACCTCGAGGAGCTGGTCAATAACATCCACCAGGAAGCCCGGTCCGGCAATATCAAGCGTACCGCCATTCTGGTCCAGGAGCTCAATGTCAAGAGTGATTCTGTAATCAAGTACATAAACAAGCTTCTCTCCAAAGACTAGAAGAGAGACAATGACTATAATCTAGGGGTTCTTTCCGACTCTGGCTGAACTCGTGTTTCGAATCATCCTCTTGATTCTGGTGCTCCTCTCGATGACCGTCGGGCTGTCCCTCTGGTGGTTCGCCCAGGACAGCCTCCCGGCAGAAGACGGGATTGTGAGCGTGCCCTCGCTTCTCTCCGAGGTCGAGGTGATCAAGGACGATCGCGGAGTTCCTTTCATCAAAGCAGGCTCGGAAGCCGACCTCTATCGGGCCCAGGGCTACTGGACAGCCTCCGGCAGACTCTTCCAGATGGATATGCTTAGAAGGATCGCCCGGGGCGAGCTTTCGGAAGTCTTCGGCTCTCCCTGTCTTCCGCAAGACAAACTGATGAGACAGATAGGCTTCGCCCGGGTGGCGGACGAGGAATACAAGCTCCTCAGCCCGGAAGTGAAGAAGTCTCTGGAGGCTTATTGCGCCGGAGTCAATGACTTCATCGACGGCAAGGACGCCAAGAAGCCCCTGGAGTGCTGGTTCTTTTTCTACACTCCGTCTAAATGGCGCCCCCAGGATACCCTGGCGGTGATGAAATATATCCAGTATCTCGCCCACGAGTCCTGGAGCCTGGACGATCTGCGCCAGAGGGTGATCGACAAGACTTCGACCGAGATAGCCTCCCAGCTTTTCGAGCAGCCCCTCTATAAAGAAGGCGGAACCACCGGTGGTGTCAGTAAGCCCCCGGCTGAGCCCCCGCCTCAGAATGACGAGAATGAAAGCAAGAAAGCGATCCCGTCACCGTCGGCGGTTCTTCCCGGTTTCGGCTCCGGTGCTATATCAGGATTCCCGCCCCTTTTGAAAGTGCTGGGCCGGTCTCTTGTTTCGCATCCCGGCTTCGGAAGCAATGGCTGGGCCCTTTCGGGCGGCCTCACCGATTCGGGTGGGAGCATCCTGGCTCTCGATCGGCACAGCCAGTTCGGCGAGCCCAATCTCTTCCAGGCGCTCTCCCTTTCCTGCCCTCAGCTCAATGTCGCCGGGGTGACGGTGCCCGGGGTGCCCGGTATCATGTTCGGTCGCAACCAGTCCATAGCCTGGGGGGGCGTGGAGCTTAAAATAGATTCGCAGGATCTTTTCGTCGAGCAGTTCTCGCCACAGTTTCACAGCAAGTACAAGACCCCGGACGGCTGGGCGGTGGCTACCGAGATCTTCGAGGATATCGTCTGCCGCGGCTGGTTCGGCAATGAGATCCCCCGGCACAAAGTGGTGGTCACCAGACATGGCCCGGTGCTCTTGCAGAGCGGCGACAATGCCGTGGTGCTCGCCTGGTCCGGACTCGATATCAGCAAGCCCCAGCTCGAGACTTATTTCAAGCTCAACCGGGCCGGCAACTGGCAGGAATTCCGGGACGCCCTGGAAGACTATAAAGGCGGCGCCCAGGTCTTTTTCTTTGCCGACAAGGACGGCAAGGTAGGCAGCCAGGTGGCAGGCAATATCCCGGTACGCAAGATCTCATCGCTCACCGGGAAGTTCTCCGGAAGCCAGCTTCTGCCCGGCTTCACCGGCGAGTGCGACTGGCTCGACCGGCTGCCTTTCGCCGAGATGCCGGTGAGCTACGGGGACCAGGTGGCTTCCGGTTATCTGGTGGCAAACTCGATCAGCCTGCCGTCGGTGCGTCAGAATTCCAGTCCTTATGCCGCCCGGCGTATAGACGATTTCCTGCGCTCCGCCACAGCCAGCAGCCGCCGCCCGGGACTGCCCGACATGGCGAATCTCCAGGGCGACGAGTATGCGCCTCTCTACCGCCTGGTGAAAGAGACCCTTCGAGCCAATGTGGACAAGCAGGAAGTGGTGGACAAATTCCAGCTCTCCACTCTGAAATTGTTCGAGCAATGGGACGGCTATCTGCGCCGGCGCAGCGCCTCCGCTCTCATCTACGAGGCATTCTTGCGGACCGTGGCCCGTCGGGCTCTCGTGCCGCGTATCGGGGACGAGCTCACCAGGGAGTATATGACCCGCTGGCCGCGCTGGTCGGTGCTGGTGGAGAAGATCCTCACCGACAAGTCCACCGACTGGTTGCCCCCGGAAGAGCGAACTTTCGAGACTTTTGTAGTGACCTCGCTTTCCCAGGCTCTGGCGGATGTTCGCCTCGCTCTCAATGCGGACGAGCCGTCCGCCTGGGAATGGCAGAAGGCGCACCAGGCCAGGTTCGAGCATATAATGTTCTCCGGAATTCTGGAGCTCAAGAAGCCGCTTGCCGGGCTCGTGGATCTGAAGCCGGTGGGCGTGGGCGGCGATGGTGATACCGTCAATGCCACCAGTATCGCGCGCTATACGAGACCCGGATACTTCGATTCGGATCTCGGTCCCACGGCTCGCCTGCTCATCGATATGTCCGATCAGGACAAGTTTTACGAGACCCAGCCGCTCGGCCAGTCCGGGCACCTGCTCTCCACCAACCGTGGCGATCAGATGAAAGCCTGGCGCGACCAGCAACCACTTCCGGTGGCACTGTCCCTGGGGCAGGCGGAGCGGCAGCAGCGGCACAAACTGAGATACAGTCCGGCAGAAACCCAGGAGTAACTGCGGGAGAAGGGAGTTCGCCAGATGACGACCGATGTGAAAGCGTTGAAAGATTCGAGCTCGAAGGAGGCAGAGGTGGCTTTGAAGAAAGTGCTGGTAGCCGATGAGATCAGCCAGGAAGGAGTGGATGTCCTGAGCGCCGATCTCGATGTTACCTACAATCCCAAGATCACCGCCCAGGAGCTGATTGCCACTATCAAAGATTTCGATGCTCTGCTGGTGCGGAGCCGGACCAAAGCTACCGCCGAAGTGATCCGGGCCGGCACCCGGCTCAAAGTCATCGGCCGGGCAGGGGTCGGGGTGGACAATATCGATCTCAAGGTCGCCACCGAGGCGGGCATACTGGTGCTCAATTCGCCGGAAGGCAACACCGCCAGCGCTGCCGAGCATACCCTGGCTCTCATGTTCTCCCTGGCCCGCATGGTCCCCACCGCCGACAATTCCATGAAAGAAGGCAAATGGGAGCGTAATCGTTTCATCGGTGTGGAGCTCTTCAATAAGACCCTGGGAGTGATCGGTCTGGGCAAGATCGGTAACCGGGTGGCCAGCACTGCTCTTGCTATCGGCATGAAAGTCCTGGTCTACGATCCTTTCATAAGCGCTGAGAGGGCCCGGGAGTTGAATTTCGAGGCAGTGCCTCTGGAAGAGATCTGGAGACGCTCCGATTTCATCACCATCCACACTCCCAAGACCGCCGAGACCACCAATCTGGTGAGCGGCACCGTCCTCTCTAGAATCAAGCCCGGAGTGAGGATCATCAATGC
>JAGQHH010000372.1 GCA_020431945.1 Cyanobacteria bacterium HKST-UBA02
TAAGAGCCGGCCTGGTTGTCGACTATTGCTTCTTTTTTCACCGGGTCGTAGCCGATCACATTGACTGCATGCCTGCCCCCTACTGTATCGCCGAAGGGCGGGTTGCCGGTGTGCACGCTGAGGATGGCCGGGAATGCTCCTCTCTTATGGAAATCCTCCAGGGTTTTCTGAAGCTCGCCGGGATTGGCGTAGTAAGCGGGAAGATTCAGATCCCTGTCTTTCTGGCCTGTGATCAGCTCATTGATCCTGTCTCGCTGGTAGAGATTGAGACCGCTGAATTCTTTGTTCCAGGTGAAGCCTAAGAAGCGATCTCTTTCGCCGCTGTCGTGGGGACCTTTCGGGTCCTGCTCATAGCTCCAGGCGCGGCCGTGAGTGTCTTGATAGAGAGCATTCACCGCCGTCACCTGGAAAATCTGGGAGGCGAAATCCCGCTCGCCGTTTCTCGCTACTCTGGGAGTCGCTTCTTGATCCGGCGTGAGACTGCCGGTGGGAATGTGCACATATTCACCGTTCGAGAGCTTGAAAGCACCGTTGGCTGCTACTTCCTCTACCAGTCCTGCTGCCTTTTCCGGGTGCTTGGTGTACAGGTTGGATTCAAGAGACGCCACGGCGCAAGTGTCGTGACCACCCTGGTCCACCGAGGTGGGGGTGGCGGCATGGCTCAGGACCTGCTCGGCAAGCACCACGCGATTCTCCGGTGTGGTGTTGAATCCGTGCGACCTCATCAGGCGCGATACGGCATCATAAGTCCCGGTGACTTGCTCGGGCTTGAGCCCGCGTTCGCTTGCCCGGGACTCGAAGCGCACCATATCTGCTTTGAACTTCGCCAGCTCCGCCGGATCTTTTATTGCAGACTCGGCGGTAGAGAGAAGCCTTTCGCGAGAATAAGCGACATCCGGGTCTTTCATGGTGGTGCTTACTCTGTCTCTGCCGTCGGGACCTTTGTCGAAGACTTCCATCTTGCCGTCGCCGGATTGAAGCAGGGCAAAGTTGGCTTCCGGTCTGTCGCCGGCATGTCTGTAGACAGTGCCGCCCTGACCGTCGGGTTTCACGTCGAGTCCCCTGGACAGATAAGGACCGTCGATTTTGACAAGGGCTCCGGAATAGTCCCGGGCGATGGTGATATTATCGGCGGTGCGTCTTATCTCGCCGTCAGGGGTGGTGGTGATCGAGCTGCCGTCTGCCTTTCTATATGTCGATGTGGAACCGTCGACGGTAAGATAGTCTTTGTTCGGAAATGAAGTCGTTGTCTTGCCGTCTTTGTAATGAGTGACATATTTGCCGTCGGGACCGAAAGAAGTCGATGAGCCGTCGGCGGGGTCCCAGGTTCTGGAGGTCTTGCCGTCGTAGTGGATGAACCGGCCGCTCGAATCGATACCGGGAATCTTGAGAGTTTGCCCTTCTTTCAGGTCGCCGCTTCCCGGTCCGAGATTGTTGAGTGCCTCCACTGCCTGTCGGAAAGATTCTTTGTCCTCCGCCGTTGCATCCTGGCCCAGGACCCGGCTGGTGACCGCTTTCAGATCTTCGCCCTTGCCTATGACAGTGTCGCCCTGGGTCCGCTCTTTCAGGTGGCTCGCGGGGGGATGGGGATCGGCATCGGATTCAGCGCCGACACTCCGCTCGCCGCTCGAGAGACCGGCAAGCAATACTTTCGCGTCCGGAAAACCTTTCATAGTACCGGTCTTGATCATGGATGGGGCGGCTTTATCGAATAGAGAAGCGGTGTCGAAACTGAGATCGTGACTGTCTTTTTCAGTCTGGTGCTCCCGGTCCGAACCGGCACGGGAGGCGGGCTCGGAGTGGAGCCGCCTGACCTCCGGATCATTGAAAAGGGCATCAGAGGCCGTTTTCGACTGTGGGCGCACCGCCTGGTCGGTTGCCCGTCCTGTTTGAGCATCCATGATTGCTTGTCTTTCGATTGTTAGTAAGTCTGTCTCTTTCGACTCTACTATTATTGCCGGCAATCGCAACCATAACGTGACAAACGGGCGGTTTCCCGCCCGTTTGCTGTTTTTGAATCCGAGACTTTTCGATCAGTAATTGCGAGTCCAGTAACGTCCGGAATGCTGCGGAGTGTCATGGACGGGGCGCGATTCGTCGTAGCATTTGATCAGCTTGTTGCACTGCTCGCAACGCGGGAATTCGCCTTTCCAGCGCTTGGGAATACGGTGTCCGTTGTATTCGCAGGAGACCGAGCGGGGCGCTACCAGGGACGAGAATGATTCGGTTATCGCCTGGAAAATTCCGGAAAAGCCGGATTCACTGTTGGAAGATTCGTATTCGCTTACGAAGCCGGGCATTCTCCGCTTCTGTTGTGGTTCCATCTCTTCTGCGGCTCCGAGCTTGGCCGAGCGGAAATCCTCTACCAGAGCTCTCAACTGGCTGGTTTCGAACTGTTCGCTATGCATAGCTTAAATCCTCTCGTATTTCATTCATCCAACCCACACTACCGATTCTAGGAAGCAATTGTGTAAGAATCGTGACTTTTTAGAGAGCCGGGCGGGAATATTGCCAGAGTCGGCCCGTGGCGGAGGGAAGACCATGGCAGCGCCCGATCCGGTGCTCGGTATCTCCGACAGGTATGAAATCCATGAGAAGCTCGGCGAAGGCGGCGTCGGGCTCGTATACAAGGCCAGGGACACTGTTCTCGACCAGTGGGTGGCGATAAAGGTAATGCTGCTGGATTCGGACAGGAGTGCTGTTCGATTTCAGCAGGAAGCCCGGGCAATCGGCAAGCTCAGTCACGAAAACATAGTGAGAGTCTTCGATTTCGGACAGACCGGGGACGGCAAGCTCTATATGGTCTCGGAATACCTGGACGGTCTGAGCCTAAAGGAGTTGATTCGCCAGCGTGGCAGTCTCAGCGAGGCCGAGGCGATTCCAGTCTTCGAGCAGATCTGTCGGGGTCTGGCCTACGCTCATAGCAACGGAGTAGTGCACCGTGATCTCAAGCCGGCCAATGTCATGCTTCTTTCCGGGGCAGACGGATACGCTGTGAAGCTGATTGATTTCGGACTGGTCAAGATTCTTGATGAGGATCAGCGGCTTACGGCTACCGGAGTCGGCATCGGCAGCCCTCCTTATATGTCTCCGGAGCAGGTGGAAGGTGGCGAGATCGACGCGGCGACCGACATCTATTCGCTTGGATGCTTGATCTTCGAAAGTCTTGCAGGCCGCCCACCGCTTCTGGGCGACACTGTCATCGAGACCATGCAGATGCACCGGAAAACTGTTCCGCCTGCTCTATCGACAATGACCGATCAGCAGATCTCTGAAGGGCTGGAGAAGCTGGTGGCAGCATGTCTAGAGAAAGAGCGCAGTGGCAGACCGGAAAGTATCGATCATGTTCTTCAGGCTCTTCACGGGCCGGATGATTCAGTCTCTACGGAGACTTCCCCTGCTTCAAGACGGACCCGGGCGCCACTCGCTTTGATTTCGATAGCCCTTTGCCTGGCTCTGATCACCGCAGGCGTGCTGCTGCTCTCGCGGTCGGAAAAAGCGCCGGTAGCTTCCGCCACGCCTGATGAGAGTTTCAACAGTATGGATCTGCCCCTGGCGATAAACGAGGGGCGAGTAGCCAATTCTATGGGGGGCGGTAGATATAGCTTGTTTCAGTTCGCCGACGAGGATCTTCGGGACTTCGCCCGGGAACATCCTGATGCCGAGGATCTCCAGCTCGATACTTCTTCCATCAACGGACCCGGGCTCAAATATCTGAAGGGGCTGCCGATTCGTTATCTCTGTCTCGATCGGCTCCCGATCAACGATCATGATTTCGCCTATCTCGGCGACCTGCCCGGGCTCAAGACAATTCACATGCAGAACAACACAACCATGACCGGGTCCGGATACGAGGCCCTTTCTCGTCTTCCCGAGTTCTACGAGTTGAAGCTGACCAATAGCCGATTGACTGAAAAGGCTATGGAATCATTATCGAAGATCGAGACACCGGTCCGTATGGATCTGACCAGGTGCGAATTCCCTCCAGGCAGCCTTAGAAAGCTCAGACCACCTCATCTGGAGAGGCTCTATCTTTGCGAAACCAAACTCGGCTCCCTGGAGGATTTGAAAGGACTCACCTGCAGAGATCTCCTGCTGGAAGGCAATCCCGGGCTCGCCCTGGCTGATTTTTCCTGTTTGAGAGAAGTCGAAGGACTGTCGAGCCTATTCATCGACAATTGCGGGGTCAAGAGCAAGGGAATCGGGCAGTTAGTCGGTCTCCGGGACGTCAACTGGCTTTCTATGACCGGCTGCGATGTCGGACCGGCCGACCTGGCCGACTTCAAGTCGAGCAAGATCTACAATTTGAGCGTTACCCAGAGAGGTGAGCCCCGGGACTTCTATAGCTCCCTTTGCGGCTGGAGAGATTTGCATGAGCTCAAAGTCGAGAAGGGTAGTCTCTCTGATATCGGTCCTCTCTTTCGATCCGATATCGAGTCTTTTGGGCTGATTAACTCTTCTGTCTCAGGAAAGCAGCTTGCCGTGCTGGATGAGGTCCCGGGGATCAACAGGCTGATTTTCACTCATTGCAAGATTGACGGAGATTTCTTGAAAGAGCTGGCCCGGTCGAGAACGATCAAGGCTCTGACGATCGTGGAGACCGACCTGAGCGAGCGCCAGATCGCTCAACTTCAGAATTTGAAGAGGCTCAAAAGGCTGGTAATCGAGGAGACTCATATTCCGGATTCGGATAAGCAGAAGATCCAGCAGTCCCTTCCCGATACAGAGGTGCACATCGACTGAGGTCAGGATCTCAGCCGGTAGCCGACTCTCGAGATGTTCTCGATGATCGATGTAGAGAGATCGTCACCTTCGTCCACGACTTTTCTGATTCGTCTTATCGAGGCACGCAGTCCCTCGGAGGATGCCTCCGAATCGGTGTGCCAGACCCTGGCGAGAAGCGCCTCCACCGAAAAGACTTCGCCGGGGTGGCGCAGGAAGAATTCGAGCAGGGCGAAGTCTCTGGGAGGCAGATGCAGCTCTTTGCCGTTGCGGGTGAGACGGTGCCGGGTCGGATCGAGCTCCAGGTCCCCTGCCCTGAGAGTATTACTGGTGTCGACGCTGCGCCGGCGCAAAAGCGCCCTGATTCGAGCCGAGAGCTCGCGCAGGTCGAAAGGCTTGGTCAGATAATCATCAGCCCCGGTATCGAGACCGGTCTCTTTGTCCCGGACCTCGGCTTTGCCGGTGAGCATGATGATCGGAGTCTTGCCGCCGCTTGACCGGTAGGCCTTGATTACTTCGATACCGCTCATGCTCGGGAGTTGCCAGTCCAGGACGATGACGTCGAACTCGGCTACTTTGAGCAGATCGATGGCCTCGTCTCCATCGAGCACATGCTCCACGGTATGGCGTTCGCCGGAAAGCCCGTCGACAAGGGTCATTGCGAAGTCTTCATCGTCCTCGACGACTAGAACTTTTGCCATCTCTTAGTCCACTCCCTCCTGGCAACTGTGCCCTTGCAATCCCTCGCTTTCCTGACAAGAATATATCGTTATGACCAGATTTTTTCTAATTTAATATGAGACTCCGGCTGCCTCTCACTGCCCAGGTTTTCGTCCTTGTCACTATTCCGCTGGTGTTCCAGCTTATTTCGCTCTTTGCTATCGCCTGCCTGCAAAGCGATGCCGAGGAAGAGCTGAGACGGGCCACCATCGCCAAGAAAATTGCCGATGAGGTCAACCAGCTCTCCAATGAGACCCTGGATGCCATGACCTCTTACGGGTCGGAGAAGGGCGATTTCGTCATGCCCGGGAAAGGGGTGATCTATGATCTCCATGAGAGTTTTCTGAAGCACTACAAGAAGCTCGAGAAGCTCACCCAGAATGATCCCGAATCCAGAAAGGTCGTCCTCGAGGCGGAGAAGGCCGGAGAAGAGGCTTTCAATACCCTCCAGGAGATCGACTACTCTATTCACCGTGAAGAGATTGTCGGCAAAGAAAGCCGCAAGCCGCTCTGGAAGAATCTCCGGAAATACGGCAAAGATCTACTCAGTCATGATCTGATTGATTTGGCCAAGAGCAAGGAGCGCTATGCCGAGACGAGTCCCGAGGTGCAGGCGCAGCTTCGTCAGCGGGTGCAGACTTTTATGTTGCTTGCCGGTGGTGCTAACCTGATAGTCACCCTTTTCGTGGCTTTCTATCTCACCCAGGCGCTCGCCAATAAGATTCGCCGCCTGAACGAGAATACCGTTCGCCTGGCAAGCGACCTGCCACTATATCCGGTGATGGGTGGCGATGATGAGCTCTCCCGGCTCGATCAGGTTTTTCACCAGATGGCCGGGCAGTTGAAAGAGGCGCACCGTAAGGAGCGGGCTCTCATCGACAATGCCCGGGACATGATCTGCTCCATCGACGAGAGGACCAGATTCGTAGCGGTCAACCCGGCGTCGCAGGAATTGCTCGATTATTCACCGGAAGACCTTCTCCGTCTTCCTTTTGTCGATATCGTAGCTGCCGAGCAGGTCGCTCCGGCCCTCGAATATCTCGATCGCGTCAAAGAAGCCGAGCAGACCGATGCCTTCGAGACCAGGCTCAAGCGCAAAGACGGCAGTATCATCGATGTGCTGCTCTCGGCCCATTTCAGTCGCGATGAAGCCTCGATCTTTTGCGTGATCCACGATATCACCGAGCGCAAAGAAGCGGAGCGCCTGCGTCAGGAAGTGGTGGCCATGATCACCCACGATCTGCGGACGCCCCTTTCCACAGTCGCCAATATCTTCGATTTCCTCGGCAGAGGCGACTTCGGAAAGCTTTCGGAAAAGGGCGATAAATATGTCGATTCCGGGGTCAGGAATGTCAATCGCATGATGACCCTGGTCAACGATTTGCTCGATATCGAAAAGCTCAAGACCGGCTCTGTCGATCTCGAGGTCAGGGCTGTGAATCTCTCCGATTGTCTGCGCAATTGCGCCGAGCTTTATCTCGCCCTGGGAGCGGAGGAAGGAATCGATGTCACCGTCGATAGCGAAGATGAGGATCTGAAAATCCTCGCCGATGAAGACAAACTCTCGCGCTTGCTAAACAATATGGTGGCGAATGCGGTGAAGTTTTCTCCCCGGGGGGGCACGGTGAAGATCGAATTGAGCCGCCAGGGAGACGACGCAGTGGTTTCGGTGATCGACCAGGGACCCGGCATTCCCGAGGATGTCATCGAACGTGTTTTCGAGCGCTTCTTCCAGGTCCAGAAGAGCTCCCGCAAAGGACTGGGCTCCGGTCTCGGGCTCGCCATCGTCAAAGCGATCGCCGATGCGCACGGATTCAAAGTATGGGCCGAGAGCGCAGAAGGCTCGGGCAGCTCATTCAAGCTTCTCATACCGGGCCTGAGCATCCGCTGAAATATCAGGCAGTCTCACGAGACCGAGGCGGCGGACTCTTTCTTGGAGTGCGAGAAGACCTGCTCCAGGACATCTTCGATTATTCTCACGAGGATGTCCGCTTCGCGTTGTCTCTGATCGACGGTGCCGAAGATCCTGATCGAGCGCTCGCCTGTGCCAAGGATATGCAGCCCGTGCAGGAAGCTCTCATGAACGGCTTGATTGACCAGATCATGGCTGGGAAGGTCGAAGGCGTTCATCTGACCCAGTCCCCGGACATTGCTTACAGCGTTGATTCCGGGAAATTTCTTCTCCAGGCGATCACCCATCTCGCTGATTGACTGACGGAGATATTTACCGGCTTCGATGCAGTTTTCCGGATAGGAGCGTCCCAGGCAGGGATCGGTATTCTTGAGCTCTTCCAGGGTGAATACCGCTACCGCTATTCCCAGCAGGTTTCCTTCCGCCCAGGTCCCGGAGAATTTGCCCGGGGGCCAGTCTTCCAGAAGCCGGTTCTGAATAAGCACTCCGCCAACATGGAGGGGCTTGGCGAAGGACATGATATCCGGCTTCAGGTTGGGATGATTTTCGTACCAGTTTTGCATGCCGGTGAATTTGCCGGTGCGGAAAAGACCTGTCTGGACTTCGTCCGCAATCAGGCAGAGTCCCCGGGAGCGATATTTGCCGAGGAAGCTGTCCAGGGAGGAGAGGAATTCCGGGCTGGGTATGATATAGCCGCCTTCGCCCTGCACGGGCTCGACGATTACGGCGCTGAGGAGATCCGCCGGGATCTTGCCGCTATCCATCACCGCTTTAAGGCGCTTTTCTTTGATCAGCTCCTGAATCGGCGTGGCATCGATGACTTCGTCGAAATCAATGGCCTTGCCATAAGGGACGTGCACTACATATGGTACTGCTTGATAGCCTTCTTTCTGGCGGCGCTTGCTGAGCGACAGGGTATTGCTCGTCGCTGTCCGTCCGTGGAAAGCGCCTTTGAAAGCCAGAATGTAAAAAGGATAATTCGACCAGACGCTGTCTCTGGGCATCTCGATTGTCTTGATGCCGAGCTGTTCGCACATACTGGCATACTGAGCTTCATCGAGGATCTTCCGGATCTGGCGAAACTTGTTGAACATCGCCACTTTCAGGGCATTTTCATTGGCTTCGGTGCCGGCATTTGCAAAATTCATCCTGTACTCGGTGCCATAAGCAGCCCTTGCCATGTCGGTCATGAGCCTGGCCAGATCCTGTGCCACCGGGGCGCCATGACGGCTGTTGAAGAAATAGTCGGTACCGGCGCCCATGAAGCCCGGGAGAATCGAGCCCAGTTTCTGGAGTTTCGGAAAGACAGCCGGATGGTTGTAGCCGAAGACT
>JAGQHH010000373.1 GCA_020431945.1 Cyanobacteria bacterium HKST-UBA02
GCATTGCATGCCCAGATGATCATGGATTTGCAGGTGAACTCGGGCCCGTTGTCGACGACAATTTCTTTGGGTAG
The DNA here is from genome assembly GCA_020431945.1 of Cyanobacteria bacterium HKST-UBA02. The sequence goes on from JAGQHH010000373.1 coordinate 75, forward strand.
GCCGCGGCTCAGTTTGAGCTGATCAAGAACCTCGATGACGCGCTTTCCTGGAATGCTGTGACCGATGTCGATGGCCAGGCATTCGCGAGAGCAGTCGTCTATGATATTCAGCATCCGGACGCGCCGTCCATTATTGAGCGAGTCGTGGACAAAATCCATGGACCAGCGATCGTTTACTCGAAGTGCCTCTTCTTTGGGACACTTGCGGCTACAAAAGAACTTCCTTCTGCCTTTGCTACGCACGGTGAGGCCCAGGTCGCGATAGATCCGATAGACGCGCTTATGATTGACCACGAAACCTCTGGCGCGCATCAATGCGTGAACGCGCAGGTAGCCGAAACGTGGTCGCTCAGCTGCGATGGTCTTTATCTCGTTGACGATGTCGACGTCTGGTTTACGTCGGCTTTTGTACCTGCGCACAGAGCGATGAAGCTGAACGACATTGCATGCCTTGGTCTGACTAATTCCGAGTTCTTCCAAGAGTCGAACGGCTTCGCGCTTCTGTGGCAGGCTTACCACTTTTTTTTGAGCACTTCCTTGATCGCTTCGATCTCCAGGCTCTGGTTGGCGACAATGCGTTTCAGACGGGCGTTTTCATCTTCAAGCTCGCGCATTCGTTTAACGTCGGTCGCCTGCATGCCGCCGAACTTCTTCTTCCAGGCGTAGAAGGTGTTGCTGCTTATGTTGTGCTTCCGGCAGATGTTTTCGACGGTTTGGCCGGCTTCCTGCTCACGCAGAATTGCCACCATCTGCTCTTCGGTGAACCGTGTCTTGCGCATGAATCTGCTCCTTGCTAGGGGGGTATTTTACCGCAGATTTCGCTTGGCAAGTGACCGATTTACGGGGAGAACGTCAGCTCCTTATGCTTTCTTGTCTTTCAACCAGCAGGAATTAACGAAAACATCAATAGCGGAATAACGAATCCCCAGAGCCTGCAGCCCAAAAGTAATCGACTTTCTATTCAGCAGCGCAATTGAAACGGAGGATTGAGCAATGCAGCACACAAACAAGAGATTGATGAATGCGGTGATTACAGGACTGTCCCCTCTCGACCGAAATGCCTACATAGTCGAACGAACCGGGAGCACCTGGAGTTTAAATCAGAAAAGTATTGAGGTCTCCCCAGAGACCACAATCGACCCAAAGCAAGAATCAAAACAAGAAACAAGTCCGAATTCCAATACCAAAACCATATCTAGAAAGGAGAAAACCATGAACAAGAGATCAAACGTACTTAGAACTATCACCGCCGGCACCGCTTTGCTAGCAATTAGCCTGGTTAGCGGCTTCAGCCCCGCTCTCGCCTCTGAACACCAGAACCAATGGGAATCTCGACTGGGGATTTACTCTGAAGCCAACCTGCCGACTGAGTCATCCTCCACTTCCGAAAAGGCCCCAAGCACACCAGCCAATGAAGAACTCGCTGAACGAATAGCTCAGCTTCTCCAGCAGGAAGATTATGAGCAGGCTCTCGAACTCGCCAACGAGGCCATCGAGACAGATCAATCCAATCCGGCCTACTTTTACTTGAGAGCTATGGCTAAATTCTATAACCGCCAATCCCTCAACCTTGTAATGCCGGACCTCGATCGAGCTATCGAACTCGATGGCAATTATGTGGAGGCTATCACAGGACGTGCTCTTCTCTACCAGCAGATGAACGACTACAAGAAGGCTGCAAGAGATCTGGACCGCGTCCTGGAGCTCCAGCCCGACAATTTCGACATGCTTGAGCTGCGAATGACCCTCCACGAAGAATTGAAGGACTACGCCGGGTTGATAGCCGACTTTAGCCGGGTCATCTCAAGCTACCCGGATGAAGCCCAGGCCTTCTACTGGAGAGCCATCTACAAAGCCAAGTTGGATGATAAGCAGGGTGCCCTCAGTGATCTTCGAATGGCAGAGTCTATTCTCAAAGCTCAGAACGACGAGAATGGACTCTCGATAGTCCGGGAGGAGATAGCCAGCATTGAGAGCTCGATTGCAATGGGCTAAACGCTGCCGACTGCGTATGGACAAAGCCACCGACAACTTCGGTGGCCTTTGTCTTGTTGTCCGAGGTGGCTGCCGACATTTTAGTGTGATAAAAGGAAAGCTCTACACCTTAATGTTTAGAGCTGATCTGACCTAATATAGCCGAGAACCTCATATCTAAGGCATTTTGAAATGATAGGACGTCTAGGATTCATTCTAACAATCGCCCTGTTGACTACCAGTATGCTTCAGACTGTTGCCTTTGAGCCCGACTTGATCTCTCAAATAAGTCACTTTGGAAATCTCAAGCTTGCCTGTGTTCTTGAGTTAAGATAGCCATGACCACAAACACAATGCTACGAACCTTCCGAATTCTTTGCTTAGTGATCACTGTAGCTCTTCTTGCACTGCCTCTTTTAGCCGTCGCCGCGCAACCTGGGGCACAACAGCACAATAGAAGCGCACTCTTCTCGGAGTTTGCAGAAAAGCTCGATGTTGCTCGTCGTCTAGCGAAGAAGAAAGACTATGAATCTGCTGCAGACTTCTATAGGACAGCCCTTAAATTATCAACCAGCTCCTTTTCGATGCCGCATTTCACTACTGCGATGGCAGAGAATGAGCTGGCGATAATCCTCGAAAGGCAAAGTCAGATCAAGGAGGCCGTCCGCGTCAACAATCAAGCCCTGGATACCTGGTCAAATCTTTGGAAGGTCCTCGATGCAGAGCTCTCATCTGGACAACCACGCACTGAATCTTTACGCAACCAGATCGACCTTGCCGGTGGTCTAGAAAAATTCCGCCTTGGTATCGCCAGCGGTCTTGGTTTATGCTGCTCATTCGCTACGAGGAATCAACCTGGCAAGGATCTGGGGAGCTATCTGAAGCAAGCTAGTGACGCCATTCAGTTTTCTGGAGACGCAGGAGATCCCGACACAAAGTGCCTGACACTAAATATGCTATCGTTGCTTAACTATCCGGGTGACTTAGTAGAATCCAGAATCCTGGCCAGGTTAGCTCTGGATATCGCACCGAAAGCGGCAGACAGGACTCTGACTCCGACGATTCTTCGGCGACTAGCCAATGTCTGCGCGGTACAGAGTGATTATCTCCCGTCCATCAAATATGCCTCCGCAGCGCTCTCGATAGATAGACATCTTGAAGGCGAACACAATATTCACGAGCAGGACGACCTCCTTATTCTCGCCAGGTCCTGCTGCGCCCTGCGAATTTACGAGAGAGCCAACAGTTACTTCAATTCACTTCTGGATTCCCTGGCTGTCTGCCCTGCGATGCCAGCTAGAAAGTATGAAATCCTCACCGAGATTGGCACATTCCAGATCGAGACCAGTCGCATGGCGGATGGATATCGCACCCTGACGGAAGCCAAAGACCTGTCTCGACAAATCTACGGATCCGATAGCCTGGAATTTGCTCAATCGTGTCAGTTTTTAGGCTGGGCTGCTTATAAATTGAGCAGGATGGATCAGTGCACAAAAGAACTCGCTCTTGCAAGACAGATTAAGAAGACAAAGTCCGCTCCGCTTTACGACCTCAACATAATGATGGCCTCGATAAGTCTTGCGCTCGGTAAACGTGAGCTTGCCAAGCAACAAGCGGTTGACGCCTCAATAGAATTTCATGACATGATCTCGACAACGCTACCGCAACTGGTGACAGCCCAGCAGATCAAAATGCTCGACGATAGCTCGAGGTCCGTACAAAATCTTCTGCTTTCGATTTGTGAGAATACAGAGACTCCATGCGAAATCTATCCTCGTGTCTTACAGGTAAAAGCCATCCTGATGGACATGCTTCGAGCGAAGGCAGAGCTAAATAGAAAAGCCAGCAATGAAAGGAGTCTTCGAGCGCTAAAGGAAAAACTAGCTGCTATCAGAATCAAGCTGCTTCTTCTAAGATCAGATCTGAGCCCGGAACGCAGTTCTCGTCAAGACTCTCTTTCGGAAGAGAGCGAGGGGCTACAGAGAGAGTGGCTGTCAAAAGTAGGTACGCTCTCGACCGTGAGTCACGCATCCAGACCCGTCGCCATTGATGATCTCAGCACAGCCCTGAGCTCTGGGGAGTGCCTGATTGATTTTTACAAGTACAAGTCTATTAATACGAAACAGGACTCCTACATGGCTTTCCTTATAAGAAAAGACCATGGCGTGCGGGTTGTAAGATTAGGAACAGCTCGCGAGATCGAGCAGCGACTGAACGCCTGGCTCTCGAGTATCAGGCAGGGTCGCATTGAAACGAAGTCCGCTCGAACTGTTGACCAGGATGGTAAAACTACCCTCTTGGTCGAGCGTGATGTTTTCAAAGTCAACGGACAAGGCCAGGACACCCACCTCACCGAGATTGAAGAGCGCGCTCGATTTGCGGAGGTTCTGAAACCCCTCCTTGACCACATCGAGAAAGCTGATACCAGACTCCTTATTTCATGCGATGCAGAGCTGTTTAGAGCGCCCCTCCATATGATTCTCCAGGATGAAGGATGCAATCGCCTTGTTTCCCAGATTGATTCCCCTCGCGACCTGGTTCCAAAGTCTCGAACGACCAACTATGCCAGCTCCTCAGGACTTTTACTTGTTGGCGATGTGGACTACAGCCCTACGCCGTATCCTCCGTTGCCAGGCTCCAAGCTCGAGATAACTAAAATTGCCTCGATAGCAAGATCAAGGGCAATACAGGCGCGTTTTCTCATCAAGTCTAATGCCACCAAATCAGCCTTCGAGACGCTTGGGATAGAATGCGACTTTATTCATCTTGCAACCCATGGTCTATTCCTGGGCTCCGAGGATGCTGAAAGAGGCGCCAATCTGGTTGATCACTGGGACTTCTCACAGAGAAACCCTCTATTAAACTCGGCGCTGCTTTTTACTCTCCCTTTAGACAAAGGTTCAAGAGCAAGCTCGGAATCAAGTCCGGACACCCAGCTCTCAGCCGATGAGGTCCTCGATTTTGACCTCACGAAAACTCGTCATGTCGCCCTTTCCGCCTGTGAAACTGGTCTTGGCGAATCATTCAGAGGACAGGGCATTTGCGGCTTGAGATCCGCATTTGCTGCTGCAGGCTGTCGAACAATCCTAATGTCACTCTGGCCCGTTGACGATTCTGCCACTGCTGACCTTATGACCGAATACTACAGACAGCTTTGGGAAGAGGGCCGACCTCCGGCAGTAGCACTTGCGATGGCACAGACGAAAATCAGAAAGGAAAAACCATCGCCCTACTTCTGGGCCGGCTGGATCGTCGCTGGTGATGCCTGGTAGAACGAAATAGATCACGGACTCAACCGTGGCCGATCTGTCCCTTCAACGCTTTCCAATCTCTGGCTCCCGGCAATACCGGGCTCCTTTCCTATGTCCCCGAAAAAATTGCTCAGTCACGATTCGAATCGAAAGTCGGGAAAACCCTGAATCTTTTATCTTTCAGCCAACAACTAGAAACTCCGGAAGTTAATGATCGTCAATCAATACAAAGAAATCAGAACAATCGATGGAATCCAAAGTCGAGTCCCGCACCGGACTTAGTGCATCACGGCGTCCATTCTTATTTAGGAGTAATCAACTATGCTCAGGCGGCTATGGAACAAAATGCAGAGCGGTAAATGCCTATCAAACTTGAATTCTGATGCCGCTCTCTTGGAAGAACTCGAGAAGATTCTTGAAAGACAAGAACAGGATGCTGAAAGGAGGCTTGCGAAGTCCTGGTACTTCGGGGACACTGGCAAATGGGTTCAAATTGCCGCATGGGACGCGCGTGGAGCTTTTGACAATTCCATAAAGGGCGCACTTGAGGAAAATTCACTCGAGCCAATCCTTTTTGCGGTTACTGAGGCCTGCGCACGATTTCGTGACAACTATCATCTCGAAGACGAAGATGGCTATGGAACCGCGACGTTTGCGGAAATTCTCAGGGATCTCTTGAAACTTCAGAAGGCCAGAGGTGAGAAAGGGAAATACGACCTCGACGAATTGTGGTCCATAACATACAAGTATTGACCAGTGTCTCCTGCTGAGAACACGACAAGCTTCTGAGATCGAATAGAGAATGGTGAGAGAACCTCTCCTACAGGCTCACTAGATTGCTCAATCAATCCTTTGTGCTCTGGCTGCCCGAAATGTGTCCGGAATACACGCCGATTACTCCCTGTTCGTTCAAGCGTGCATATTCTCATCGAATCTGGCCGGCAATTCTCATCGAAAATGGCCGGTGAATATCGTCGAAAGAGGCCCGCAATTCTCGTTTAATCTGGCCGGT
>JAGQHH010000374.1 GCA_020431945.1 Cyanobacteria bacterium HKST-UBA02
GGCAACCTCTACCTCATGGGTGCCATCGACGAGAACTATGGCAAAGGTCCGCAAGCAAAAGCTCTCTACGATCAGTACCTGAAGCTCGATCCCTCCGGAGCCTACGCTCAGCTTGCTAAAGGCCGAAGCGATGCCCTGGCCAAGAACATAAGCGGCACTGAGAAGCTCACTACCTCCGGCGAACGCAAGAACCTTGCCGAAGCCTCCGACGCTTATAACAAAGCAGTGGAATTCTATAACCAGAAGAACTGGGATCAGGCCCTGGCGGAAGGTCAGAAAGCCGTGGCTGCAATGCCCGACGAGCCTGCCTATGTTTATTTCCTGGGCACCGTTCAGCAGCAGAAAGGCGATCTGGACGATGCTGCCACCCAGTACAAGAAAGCCCTGGCCATGACCAGAGACGCCGAGGAGAAAAAGCAATTCCAGCAAGCCCTCGATTATGTCACCGGTATGAAATCAGGCCCGCTTCTGGAAGACGCCAATAAGAAATACGGCGAGAAAGATTACCAGGCTGCAGCTGCCGCCTACCAGAAAGTGCTTGATGTCGACCCGACCAATGCCGGCGCCCTCACCTTCCTCGGTGCATCCCAGCAGAACCTAGGCAATTTCCCGGAAGCCATGAAAGCTTACGAGAGAGGATTCCAGACCGGCGGCAAGGATGCTGCCGACTGTCTCTATTTCCTTGGTGCTCTCTACGAGAACGCCAGTCAGGCTCCTAAAGCTATCGAGTATTACACCAAGTATTTGCAGAATGCTCCATCGGGTCCTTACAAGGACGCTGCTCAAGGTCGTATCGACGCCCTGCGCAAGGATCCCGGTGACGTGCAGAAGATCATGACTGCCGCCCAGCAGCAGCAGGGTGCCGAAGCTCAACAGGCTTACTCGGAAGCCGTGGACCTGCAACAGAAGCAGCAATACGACGAGGCCATCGCCGCGTATCAGAAAGCCATCGCCGCTGCCCCGAGCGAGCCCGCTTATTATTACGGCATGGGTACCGCCTATCAGGCTAAGAACGATCTGGACAATGCCCTCAAGAATTACGAGAAAGCAGCCAGCATGAATCCCATGGAGAAGGCGTACAAAGACGCCATCGCCGGGGTCAAGCAGATCCAGGCGGCACCACTGCTCGAATCGGCATACAAGAAGCAGACGACGGATCTTGGCGGCGGCAAGTATGACATGGCAGGCGCCATCGCCGACTACAGCGCGGCTCTCAAGCTCAATGACGATGCATCCACTCACAACAACCTGGGTACCGCCTATCAGGGCAACAACCAGCTCCAGGACGCTCTCAGGGAGTACAGCAAAGCCATCTCCATGGATGCTGCCCTGGCGGATGCCTACTATTATCGGGCTACCTGTTACGAGCAACTCAACAATCCCAAGGGCGCCGTCGCCGACTATCGCAAATATCTGCAGCTGGCAGGCACCGGCCAGTACGCCAATGACGCCAAAGAGCGACTCAAGCAGCTTGCTCCGGCCGCTCCCAAAGGCAAACGGCGCTAGAGCTTTTTGCGAAAATCCCGGAAAACTGCGGTATCATTTTGAGCCTATCTTCTTCGCACGTCCTCTTTCGAGGGAGCTCAGCTCATGGTCAATCTTTTTCCAGGTAGATCCGGCATACTCATGTCAGTTCTTGCTCTTTCACTTGTCCTGCCGGTGACGGGCGCGGCGCATGCGGCCGGCAAACCGAACGAAAGACCAACTGAAAAGCCGGTCACCAACAAGCCAGTCGCCAACAAAACGGTTCAACAGGGCTGGCAGAAGAATATGGAAGAGGCTAGAAAGGCTCTCAAAGCCGGCAATCTGGCTCTTGCCGAAAAGCGTCTGCGCATGGCCCTGGTGGAGACCAGCTCGTTCAAGACCACGGACAGCCGGATCGGGCTCACACTCTGGGAGCTTGCCCAGGTGCATAAATCCCGGGGCGAGGTCATCGAAGCCGAGCTCCATGCCCGTAATGCCCTCAAGAACCTGGAGCCTTACAAAGACAAGCTCCCTCACGAATTTGCCGGCACCCTCAACACCCTGGCCTGGGTGCTGAAAGATCGCGGCGAATACAAAGAGGCGGAGGAGACATATGAAAGTGTCATCGCGCTTCTCACCAGGCTGGACGATGACGACCAGGCTCTGGCCACGACCCTGGACAATCTAGGCGATCTCTATCTGCTCCAGAATCGTTATGCCAAGGCGGTGGAAGTACAGAAAAAAGTGCTGTCCATCTATGAAGGATCGAAAGACACCAATCCCAAAGACCTGGCTATCGCTCTCAATAATCTCGCCGAAAGCTATACCCATAACAAAGAGTACGACAAGGCGAAAAAGAGCTTCGAGCGCGCCATCAGCATCGCCGAGAAAGAATACGGACCGCTCAATCCGATCATCGCTACTTTCAAGGACAATCTCAGCGCGGTCTATAAAGACGAAGGCAAACTCGACGAGGCCGAGCGCCTGGAGCTCGAGGCGGTGAACATCTATCGTAAGTCCCTGGGCGCCATGCATCCGGATCTTGCCATCGCTCTGCACAACCTTGCCGATCTCTATATGATGAAAAACGATCGGGCAAGAGCCCGGGAGTATTACAAGGAAGCCCTGGCGATCATCAGCAAGACTTATGGCGCCCGGCATCCCATGACCCGGGAGTTCGTGGCTTCGCTTGCCGAGGTGGACGAGCCCGCTCATCAGTAATCTGGGGTTTACCCGGTATGATCTCAACCTGTCCGGAGTTATCAATAGATAATCGGCATTAGTGAGATTATCGAGCTGCCCGCGGCGTGCAGCCCGAAGCGCTGTGCCGTTTCTGACCGAGCCCGGGGAGTAGTGATATGAGACGAGTTTTTTCACTGGCGGCTCTGGCCGCCCTGGTCATAACAGGTGGAATTGGCACCGGGGAAGCCCGGGCCGAAGGTTTCAAAATCGATGTCGGCAAGCTTCCTGATGCTACAAAGATTTATCCTTCGCGATTGAAAATTGAAGTAGTCAATACGAATCCTGAAGTGAGTTACCATCCCAACCCCCAGACCGGGCCGACTAATCTGATCATCCAGATACCCCAGCAGCAGCAGCCCCAGGGTAAGACCATAATAGTGCCGGCCCCCGGCGCTATGCCTCCAGCCAGCGGCATGGCTGTAGATCTATCCTCGCCCCCTCCGGCACGTTTCGGTACCAATATCCCCACGGGTCTTCAGGCGCCCCCTGCCAATCTGCCTTCCGGGCAAATAACCGTGGGCCGGAAGTCCCTCGTCCAGACTGATGCTACAGCCAGGCCGATTGCCCGGCATTCTCTGATCAAGAAGAAAGCACCGGTAACTGCAAGCAACCCTCCGGCAGTGATGGAATATGCGCCTGCCTCCACTGGCGGTGCTTCTAGCGCCGCCGTCAAGACTGTCGTCACAGGCAAGATGCAGCCGCCGAAAAGAGGCGATCTCCTCAAGAAGAACTAGCCTTCCGAAGGTGTATTCTTCCGGTGGTAGAAGACCAGGGCCGGAATTGCGATAAGAGCCAGGATGAGCATGGCGGCGCTGGCTATGATGGGGACAGGAATTGTGTCCGCCATGATGCTGTCGGTTCTGATCGGCTCGATGAGAAGTCGGCCTATCGAATAGAGCGCCAGGTAGACCATGAAAGTGACACCGGGATAGCCTGCGAGTTTTTTGCTGGCGAAGAAATAGACAAAGAGGAAAACCGCAAGGTTCCATACGGACTCATACAAAAAGGTCGGGTGGAAGAATTCGTTTGTCGCAAATTTTGGCGGGCGGCTCACCTCGGGAATATAGAGCGCCAGGGGAAATGACTTGTCCACCGGTAGACCGAACGCTTCCGAATTGAAGAAATTTCCCCACCTTCCTATGCACTGAGCTATGGGAAATGCGCAACCGGCCATGTCCATCATTCTCAAGACAGGGAGCCCGGAAAGCCGGGCGAAAGTGAGCCCGGAGATCATACCGAATATGATACCGCCATGGATGGAGAGACCGCCGTTCCATGTAGCGAACATCTCCAGGGGATTGCGGGCGAATTGCGACCAGCTCAGGGCGACATAGTAGAGCCGGGCTCCGGCGATGCCTCCTATGAAGCCGACGAAAGAAGAATTGATCACTTTGTCCTGATCGAGCTGCCAGCGCCTGGCGAATCGGGTTGCCACCATGACTGCGGCGACGAATCCCAGGGCGATGAAAAGGCCGTACCACCTGATGGTGAGCGGACCGAGCTGGAAAAGGATTGCTCCTGGTGACTGGAAATGCAACATTCATCTAGCATAACGCGCTAGCGACGAAATTTGAATAAGGACTATGGCGCGGCAATCAAGTAATTGCCGTCTTTCATCAACTCCGCCACAGACTTGCGGTTCGGACCCTTCTCGAAAGCTTGCTTGATCTCTAAGACTTTCTCATGGCTTACGGCTTCCGGTGCCGATGCATACATCGGATAGCCGGCGACAGGCAAAATGGTGGCCGCCGTAGATACAATGATCGTCAAGGTTGACATATTCGCTCCAGCTTTGCAGTGCCTATTAAAAAGTATAAGCCATGAAGCGATCTTGTAGAGCCCGGGGGAAGCTAAAATGCCATGAGATACGGAGGTGCTCATGGCGAAAACGCGCTCTACATGGGTCTGTCAGGAATGCGGCTACCAGTCTACCGGCTATCTGGGCAAGTGTACCGATTGCGGAAGCTGGGGCACTCTCGTTGAGGAGAAAATCGTCTCCGAAGAGCCTTCGGGCAAGAGTACGGCCCGGGCGGAGCGGCGTGCCCGTCTGGTTCCTGCTGCTACGGTCGGCACTCCCCAGCTTCTAAGCGAGATCGAGACCCTGTCCTCGAGCCGGATTCCTACAGGCATAGCCGATCTCGACGAGGTTCTCGGGGGCGGTCTGGTTCCGGGCTCGGTGGTCCTGCTCGCCGGGGATCCGGGTATAGGTAAGTCCACCCTCCTCTTGCAAGTGGCCAAGAATGTCTCCGGCTCTCACGATGTACTCTATGTAGCCGGCGAGGAGTCGGCCTCGCAGGTCCAGCTCAGGGCAACCCGTCTCGGTATGGTGGATTCCAGGGTCTTCATCGACGCCCGGCACGATGTCTGTGACATCGCCGAGAGGCTTGCTGCCTGGCAGTCCGGTATCGCCATCGTGGACAGCATCCAGTCTGTTTTCGACCCGCAGCTCTCGAGCGCGCCGGGCTCGGTGAGCCAGGTCAGGGAGTCTGCTCAGCTCATCATCTCGGCTGCCAAGGCCGTGAACACAGCCACGATTATCGTCGGGCATGTCACCAAGGATGGCTCCATAGCCGGTCCTAGAGTTCTCGAGCACATGGTGGACGTGGTCCTGCAATTCGAGGGGGACCGGGCAAGACAGCTCCGGATTCTGAGAGCGGTGAAAAACCGCTTCGGCTCTACCCAGGAAGCAGCGATATTTTCCATGTCCGATCGGGGGCTCCAGGCGGTAGACAATCCCAGTGCTCTTCTGCTCGGCGAGCGTCTTAATATCCTGGGCAAGAAGCAAGCTCCCTCTGGGACGGCTGTTATCGCCACCGGGGAAGGCAATCGCATTCTCCTTCTCGAAGTCCAGGCCCTGGTCTCCGGGACCAGCCAGGCATCACCCCGGCGGGTGGGCAACGGTTGGGACGGCAATCGCCTGCTTCAAATCGCTGCTGTCCTGGAGAAAAAGGTCGGTATCAATCTTTCTCGAAGCGACCTCTATGTCAATGTCGTGGGTGGTCTCGAGATCGACGATCCGGCAGGGGATCTCGGCGTCGCGGCAGCCATAGCCACGTCCAGCCTGGACCGCTCGGTGGATCCCGGGACTGTTTTCATCGGGGAGATCGGTCTTACCGGGGAAGTGCGCTCGGTGACCGGTCTTGACAGGCGTATCAGAGAAGCCAGAAGGCTTGGCTTCACCCGGGCTATCGTGCCTCGCTCGGCCCTCAAGCTCGAGAAGAAAGCAGGCTTCGAGATCGTCGAGGTGGATTCGGTGAGCGAAGCCCTGGCCACGGCCATCCCCAATCTGAGAGAGAAAGCCCGGGAAGATTTTTCTCCGGCAGCCAAAAAAGGAGCGAGCCCCACTAAGGGCGCCCAGGCTTTCGATCCAGTATGATTTGCTCATGGCAGCAGACGAAAAAGATGAGCTTCGCTCGAGGATAGCAGCCCTTCCGGACACTCCCGGGGTCTACCTTTTCAAGAACGAGAAGGACGAGATCATCTATATCGGCAAGGCTCTCGGGCTCAAAAGCCGGGTGCGCTCTTATTTCAACGAGGCGTCCTGGAGAGAGCGTCCCAAGCTGGCGGTGATGATGCCTAAGGTGCGCTCGGTGGACGCCATCCTCACCAACTCCGAGAAAGAGGCTCTGCTGCTGGAAGCCAATCTCATCCGCACCCATATGCCTCAATACAATGTCAGGCTCAAGGACGACCGGCGTTATCCCTGGCTTGCCATCACCTATGACGTTGCTTTTCCGCGTCTTGTCATGGTGCGGGATCCGGTGCGTTATCGCAAGAGCAACCCGCGCTCCCGGATCTTCGGACCCTATGTCGAATCCGGCGCCATGTGGGAGACGGTGAAAGTGCTGCGCAAGGTCTTCCCCATGCGCCAGCGCAAGACGCCATTTTTCAAAGATCGTCCCTGCATGAATTATCACATCGGGCTCTGTCTCGGTCCCTGTCAGAAGCTGGTGGACGAGGAGACCTATGACCGCATGGTGGAGCAGGTGGAGATGTTTCTTGCCGGCCGCCAGCATGAAGTAGTGGCCCAGCTCAAGAGCGATATGGCAAAAGCCTCGGAGAATCTGGACTACGAGCAGGCTGCCCGGATCAGAGATCGGCTCAAGGCCCTGGAAACAGTGATTGAAAAACAACAAGTGTTTTTCCAGAGCAAGAAAGTCAATCAGGATGTCATCGCCGAGGCTCACACCGAGAAGCTCATCGCCATATGTATCATGCGGATAAGAGAAGGCAAGCTCACCTCATCCGATACAATCTGTCTTCCTCTTACCGATCGCACCCTGTGGGACGAAGCCTATGGAAGCTTCATCGAGCAGTACTATGCTGCCTGCGAAGACGTGTCCACTCCTTCCGAGCTATTGCTTCAGCACCGTTTGCCCGACGAGGACGAGAACATCCTCGCCGGTCTGCTCACCAGCAAAGCTGCGGGCACAGTGAAGATTCTCGTTCCGCAAAAGGGCGCCAAGCTCGATCTGATCGAGATGGCCAAGAAGAACGCTCAGCAGAATCTCGCCCGGGAACTGCTTCTCAAGAATCCTGTACAAGACGCGCACAAAGAGACGGTGCTTACCGGCATGAAAGAAGAGATGGGGCTGAGCCGGGTGCCTCACCGGATCGAGTGTTTCGACATCTCCAATATCCAGGGCACCGACAACGTCGCAAGTATGGTGGTCTTCGAGCACGGCTCCGCCAAGAAAGGCGCTTACCGGACTTTCAAGATCCAGTCTGTGGAAGGCTCCCCGGATGACTTCGCTTCCATGAGAGAAGCAGTTGGAAGGCGTTATTCACGTTTGCTCAGAGAAGGAAAGTCGCTGCCCGACCTGATTGTAATCGACGGGGGCAAAGGTCAACTCTCAGCCGCCCTGGAAGCTCTAGCCGCCCTCGAGTCCGAGGGGCTGGACCGGGACTCCTTCGACATAGTCGGTCTGGCCAAGAAACAAGAAGAGATCTATTTCCCCGGGAAGTCGACCCCTCTTCTTCTTTCCCGGCGCTCGGAAGGGCTGCATCTTCTTCAGCAAGTGCGCAACGAAGCGCATCGATTTGCTGTCACCTATCACCGCAAGCTCAGGGCCAAGCGCTCCATCGCATCCCGTCTCGATACTTTGAAAGGTGTCGGCAAGACCCGCCGCAAGCTTCTCCTCGATCATTTCGGCTCTCTGGACAGTATGAAGAAAGCTGCCCTGGAAGAGCTCGAGGCTGTGCCGGGTCTGCCTAAGAATGTCGCCCGGGAGATCTTTACTTCTTTGAATCAGTCTGACTCAAAACCCGAATCAGGGTCGGAAAGAGAGTCGTCTGAATCTTGAATGGAAGACATCTTCGCCGATCTCGGCGTCGAAGGTGCGGCTGGTGTATTCGTAGCGGATCCGAGTCGGCTCTTTGAGCCGGTCTCTGAATTCGTCGGTCCTGATGAAGTCCATGTATTGCTCGAGAAGATCCGGCGGGATGCGCGAGAGCACCTCCGAGACCTGCTCGTCATCGCTCTCTGCTGTTTCTTTGTTGATCTCGGCTATGGAATAATCGCTTTTGCTGACCGCTATCCTGATAGTGGTATTTTGATCCTCTGTCTCGAGGAGAAAACATTCCTGACCGTCAAAATCGATCTCGTCGATGAGCCTGTAGTCTTCGTAGTCTATAAGTCGGTGGCATCTGATCGCCGGCATCAAGAGCGCCGGCACATGCACCGAAGCACCAAATGAGACACCAGTGACCCCGGCTATGGCGGTATTGAGGTCCGAGATCTCCTCTCGTTCTCCCATCTCCGGAGAATGGCTGTAGCATTCGTTGCGATTCTTGCGCACGGTGAAATTCATGAGCTTTCCCAGTGGCGCGTTTTTCTTGAATTCGAAGCGGAACTGATTGGGCTGCTTATAAAAGGTCCGGAATTCCACCAGACCCTCGAGGTGCTCGGCTTTCCTCACCTCCACATAGCCGTCGTCGCTGTAGCTTCTGCACATGCAGTAGCGGTTGCGTATCTCATCGACTATCCGCGCTGGATCCATTCTCTTATTGTATGTGCTTACTGGATATTCCGGGCCATCAGTATAGGAACTCCTTTGGCACGGCATTGTTTGAGGGCGAGCTCCGCAGCCGAAAGCAGCCTGAACATGTCTCCGACATCCTCGGGAATGCCGGCAATGCCGAAATTGACGGCAATATTGCTGGTGTCCGGACCTTTATAAGGCTGGCCCGGCGTGTGCCCCTGGTGAATACATCCGCCGATCTGCTCGGCTACCCCCACCGCATCTACCAGTTTCATGTCGGGCAGGACCAGGGCAAACTCATTGTGCTCGTAATGTCCGAGTATGTCCGTGGGACGCTTCATTTCCCCGATTCTTCTCATCACCTCGGCGACGATCTGGGGCGGCACTCCCCCTGAGCTTCCCAGGGCAGGCTTGCTGGGCATGAGCTGGAAAAGTACCAGAGAGAGCGGGTGATCCGGCGCCGCTCTGGCTGCTTCGTGGCGGAGCATATAGAGCAACATGCCATAGGTGAGAATACCGGTCTCTCTTTTGGTGATGCTTGCCAGAAACGACTCCACCACCGGGGTCTCGATATATTTTGCCGGTACCGTCACCCTGGAGATTACCCGGTCGCTCACGATCACAGTGCCGCAACGAATCAGGTTGGCCACCACAGGTACCCACTTGCTCCGGGCAAGACCGATACGGGCGAGTATCTCTCTGAGGCTGCTGCGACCGTCTATGAGAAGATAGAAAGCCTTGAGCATGCTCATATTGATGGGCTCGCCCTTCTCCATGAGGGTCTCGAATTCTTGTTCGGTTAGATCGGGGTTCTTGCGTTGCAGAACAGAGTCATGAGTGACGCCCAGTCTCGATATGGCCCTGGTGTTGTCGGCCAGGAGAATGCCCTGCATGATCACAGACTCGAGGCTCTCGTTGATGGTGTGCTCGTCGGTCTTGATCTTGGGCTCGAACTGGAAATTCCCCTCGGTAAGCCCGATCACCCTCAACATGCATTCCATGCCTTCGCCGATGGTGCCGGTTGCATGAACCGGTGATCCGTTCTCGAAATAGACGTCTGCTTGCTTGAGCTTGCTCTCGAGACGCAATCTGCCGGACATCTCGGCCATGAAGATGGACTGGAGAATATTGGTTATATGAACCAGCGCCAGCTCTCCTGAAAGGGCGCTCTCTTCAGGTCTTCTCAGTCTCTGGAGCTCGTCGACGGGAATCTTCTCGCTGCCGTCGAAAGTGGTGATGAGCTCTTCGGTCTGGTTCGGTCTCAGAGATGACTTCTTCTTCTCGTCTATTGTGTCCCGGAGGTTTTCCCCGGTGGCATCGACGATGAGAGCGAGGATCTGAGCAGGATCCCTGGAGATGTGGAACCAGAGCTCTCGGGCATCCGCCCCAGAGCCCCGGCTCATCCGCCATTCGTAGGTGCCGTCAGCCTGGGAGGCTGATTTGAGGGAGAGCATGAAGTCGCCGTTCTGTCTTTGATCGTGCCAGAAATAATTGAACCGGGTGTCGTGGTTCGTGGTAGCATCCCGCACGAAGCTGCGCAGGTCGTTTTCTGTCGGCCTGGATGCCAGTTTCTGTAGTTTTTCCGGTCCTGCGGACTTCTTGAACATCGCCAGATTAAGAATGTAGATAGACTCAATATCTAAAGTAATGGGGATATTTTAATAGATACAGCGGAGAAGCCATGAAGAAGTTTCGAAAGAGCAATAAAAAACGGGCTCTATTTCTCGTGATTGCAGTCTTGTTCGCCTTTTACGGCGCCCTGTATTCTTTGCCGGTTCTTTCTTTCCCTCTCTTCTGCCTGACTACCTTTATTCTCTTATTCCCTGCGGAGACAATCTCTTGTTTCGGCTACCTGGCAGCCACAAGAGGCAATATTTCTCTGGCTGATAATCTCACCCGGAAAGCTCTCAACCTGGAGCCTGAATCGCGCTACTGCCAGCTTGCCAGGGCTTCTGTCCTGGTGGTGGATCACCGCTTCGACGAGAGCGAACAGGTCCTCAGCCTCATTCTCGACGAGGTGCCCGATCATACCGATGGACGGCTGGTCCGGGCTCTTTCCGGCTGTATCTCGGGAGGGGGCGAGCAAGTCATCGCTGACGCCGATTTCGTCCTGACAAAGAGACCTCGAGACTGGCGGGCCTTTTATGCAAAGGCTTCGGCGGGCTGCTGCATGGCCGGGGAAGCAGCCCTGATTCAGGCGGAAAAAGATGCCACCAGGGCGATCGAGCTGGCACCACATTCGGTACAGACTCATTATCTGAGAGCCTTCGTCCGCTTCAATAAAGGCGCCTGGCAAGCCGGTCTCGCCGATCTGGATACCTATCTCAAGAAAAAGCGAAACTATGTCGATGCCCTCTGTCTCAAGGCCATTATCATGATGATGATCAATCGCCTCGAGGAAGCCGAAGAGCTAATCGTCAGGGTTCTCGCCCTCAGACCCGGTCATCGAAACACTCGCCTGGTGAGGGCCCAGGTCTTCCTGAGGCGCAATATGCCCCAGGCGGCCCTGCGCGATGCCGAGGATCTGGTGACGGAATCTCCCGGAATATGCGCATACTGGTATGTCCACGCCGCCTGCCTGACCAGGCTCAATCGAGGCGCAGAAGCGCTCTCGTCTGCCAACCGGCTCCTGTCCATCAATCCCGATGAATGTCTTGGATACCTTGCCAGGGCTGCTATTCTCGCCCGGGCCGAGGAGTTCGAGCAGGCTCTGGGCAATGCCGAAGAGGCGATCCGTTGCAATCCTTTCCGCTGCTCGCCTTATGCAGTCAAAGCCTGGATCCTGTGGCGAACAGGAAGCATCGAGGAAGGTCTCGAGGCTGCTTCTCTGGCAATCGAGAAGCATGAGCTCTTCGGTCTTGCCTGGGCTTTGCGGGCGCTCTGTCTCGCCGATCTGGAGAGGCTGGAGGAAGCTTCAGAGGCCTGGCAGAAAGCCGTCGAGCTCGAGCCCGAGAGCGCTATCTGCCATCTGGCTGCCGCTCTGGTTTGCCGCAAGCAGGGACGTGATGAGGGGTCCCAGAGGCATATCGAGCATGCCCTGGAGCTCGATCCCCTGGAAATCGAGTGCTACAGGATTGTAGACGAGAACAAATACAAGAGCCTATTGGAGGATTTCATGAAGGAGAAGGTTGTGTCATTACCTCAACCTCAGGAGCATGGCGGCTCCCAGAAGCAGAATCAGACCTGAGACCAACTTTCGGAAGGTCTTCTCCGGCAGGCTGGACAGTGCCCGGCGCCCCAGCAGGGTGCCGGCTACGACCCCGACCACGGCGGTGATCAGGGCAGGAATCTGCTCCAGGAGCTGGTTTCCGGTGCTGGCAAAATAGACGGGCATCCTGGCCAGATCGACGATGAGGGCGATAGCCGTGGCGGTGGCGACGAATTGCTCGCGATCGAGGTCGAAGCCAAGAAGTGCTGCCGATCTGATGCCTCCCTGATTACCGACCATGCCCCCGAAGAGCCCGGAGATAAGACCGGCAGCAAAACCGGTCTTCTTGCCGAAGCGCCACTTCTCCGAAACTCCTGAAAGTCCCGTGGAGCCTGCAAAGATAAGAAGAGCCGCGAATACCATGGTAAGAGCCCGGTCGTCTGCCCTGCTGAAAAGAAAGGCACCGGCAAGCCCGCCGATGGCGCTGAGAATGCCGAAGTTGAGCAGAACAGTCCGGTCGATGCTTTTGCGAAGCATCATCAGGCGCAACAGAGTCCCGGCGAAATGGGGGATCGAGACCATCGCCACAGCCAGTCTCAGATCCACAGTCAGGCTCAGGAAAGGAGTCAGGATACTGCCGATTCCGAAGCCGCATATGGAGGCTACGCCTCCGGCTATGCCGGCGACCGCTGCCTCTGCCGATCCGTTTAGCAATGATTCCAGGCTGTACATTGCCCAATTTATAGATCAGTTGAAGATTGAGAGAAAGTCTTTTATGATCAGATAAACTCGGGTTCTCAAGCATAAGGCTGTTTGGAGATGGGCAATTTTTTCCGCAAGCATCAGAAAGCAATCATTCTGTTAATGCTATTTGCATTTCTAGCCACCCTCTGTCCGGCTGTTCTCACACTTTTCTAGGCCGGCAAGTCACCGATGAATCAACTGAAAAGCCGCAAAGCACCGCTTGCCGACCGCATGCGTCCTGCCAGCCTCGATGAGATCGCCGGACAGGAGAAGCTCCTGGCTGAAGGCGGTGTCCTCAAGGAGATGGTAGAAGGCGGAGAGCTCACCTCGATGATCTTCTGGGGACCTCCCGGAGTGGGCAAGACCACCCTGGCCAAGAT
>JAGQHH010000375.1 GCA_020431945.1 Cyanobacteria bacterium HKST-UBA02
CCGCCTTCGCCGAGACAATAGAGGATCTTGTACTTCTCGTAGAAGATGCTCCCGGCTTTGAGCTCCCCAGATTCGTCCAAGCTGTTTACCTCAGGGAATCTTGTTATTCCCGCCGGGCAAACTATCAATCTCTCCCTGGATTGCCCTGGCCTCTTTCTCTCGACCGAGGCCGTTCATTATATTGAGCCTCTGGCCGAGGATGACGGACATGCCGGAATAGGGAGTCGGGCTCTTCCTTGCCAGCTCGAGGCAAGCATCATTGATGGCCAGGGCGCCCTCCGGATCTTTCCGCAGCTGTCGAAGGTGGCAGGCAAGGACGAAAGCCTCGCAGGCGTCATTGAGAGCGCCCTGATCTTTCGGATTGATTTTAGTTAGAATCGGCAGGGCTCTGCCGACCCAGAGCTCCGCCTCAGTCAAGCGATCGAGATAGCGGTAGCAATCAGCCACCCGGGAGGCAGCTACCGCTGATGGCACGTCTTCGAGGGGAAGGAGTTTGCCACCAAGAGCGATGGCATCCTCGAAAAACTTCTGGGCTTTCAGCTTTTCGCCCCTGTCCCTGGCATGACAGCCGAGAACCCTGTACCACTGAATGCGCTCCGGCAGAGTCCTATCACCGAGAGGCTCCATTGCCTTGATTCCCTCCAGGGCGGCTTGCTCGGCCCTGTCAATTTGACCGGCAGGTCGGAAGAGCCAGTAGAGGCTCGAGCAGGCATCAGCCATAACCATAGGCTCCTTGGCCTGCTTGGCTACCGAGAAGGTTTGACGATAGGCCTCTTCAGCCTTCTTTAAATGTCCCAGATTTTGCTCGGCGATACCAATCTGCTTGAAAGTAATACTCAGCTTGAAAGGCACCGGGCTCCTCTGCCTGACCAGAAGCGCGTTGTTCTTCCTGGCTGTGACCAGGGCTTTATCGTATTTCCCGGCAATGATGTACTGATCGAAACGAGTGGTCAGATCGTTGAAACTGTCAGGCTCGAAAGCGACTTTCGGGTAGGCTGTATTAATCCGGATGATGTCTTCGAGCTTGATATCGGGACAATCGCGAAGCTCCACTCGACTCAAAGACGGAAGACTGCGCAGAAGCTCTTCCACCTGGGCGGGGGTGACATTGGTGCGATTGAGGCTGATTGTCTCGAGAAGGCTCAGGCTCTCGATGCGCTCGAAGGCTTCCGGGGAGAGATGGAGATCGCCGAGATCCAGAAAGACGAGCCGGGACAGGTTTTCTATACCGGTCAGAGAATGAATTTTCTTGCTGCCCCGGAGAAAGAGCCGGGCAGTATTCGGATAGCGAGAGAGAGCCTCGATCGAACGATCGGTGAGATAGAGCTTGTCTGTGAGCCTCACTTCGATAACATGGGAAGAAGGGGGCGCCGTCTCCATATTCTTGTCTCTGATCTGACGAGCCGAGTCGCCCAGGTCGAGTTCATTCGCCCCTTCCCTGACCGCCTCGAAAGACAAATCAGCAAGATCTTCGATCTTGTCCAGATACTCACCGCTGCCTATTTTGGACTGCCTGACCGGTGCCGGAGGCGGCTTGTAAAGGACAGCCTGGTAAATCGGAATCGAGATGAGAACGATTAAGACAGCAGTGATCACCGAAAGCGGTATCAAGAAAGAACGTCTTTTCTCAGCCGGCAGGTGAAAGATAGCCGTGACGACACCGGGCTTCTCCTCGAGAAGCTGCTGCTGGTTTTCGTTACCAGGGTCCCGGAGAGTCTCGGCGACCTCCTCGAAACTCCCGGGACGCTCCCGGGGGTCTTTGGCAAGAAGGCTCGAAACGACATCACAGAGCGACTCCGGAAGCTTGTAATCGACAGCGTCGTGAAGGGATGGCGGGGCTTTGCCCTGGTGCATGGCCATGGTCTCCACTGCGGTAGCCCCGGTAAAAGGAGGGCGGCCCGCAACAGCGCGAAAGACCATGCAACCGAAAGAGTACATGTCCGATTTTGCCGTCACCTCGCCACCGCCGGCCTGCTCCGGACTCATATAGAGCGGGCTTCCCAGGACAGAGCCGGCCCGGGTCAGAGACTGCTCGCCGGAGCTTCGCTTGGCGATGCCGAAGTCGATCACCCGGGCGCTCAGAGTGCCGTCGGACTCGTGCTTGATCAGGACATTGGCCGGCTTGATGTCACGATGGATGACTCCGTGCCGGTGTGCTGAAGCCAGGGCTTCCGCCACCTGGGCAAGAAGCTCCAGGCGGTCCGCCAGAGGGAAATCCGGCTCGTTATCCAGAAGCTCCCCGAGAGATTCTCCCTCGACCAGCTCGATCACCATGAAAGGCTCACCGCCGGGCGAAATCCCGAAATCAAAAACTCTTGCGATATTAGGATGAGAGAGCTGGCTGAGGGTGCGAGCCTCGTTCTGAAAGCGAACGAAAGCGCTGTCGCTGTCCTGCAATGCGCCCAGCACTTTGATGGCGACATCGCGCATGAGTATCTGGTCCCGAGCCCGATAGACCCTGCCCATGCCGCCTTCACCGATCTCCCGATCGATCAGATATTTGTCGAGAAGAAGGCTGCCTGGCCGCAGAGCCGAATCATCCGATTCCATGGAACTATTTATTCTTTGCCATTGTTGCCGGCGGGCTCAGCACCGATAGCCCTGAGCTTGCTGTTCCGGTAGCCGTAGAGACCGTAGATGATCAGTCCTACCGGACAGGTGACGGCATAGGCTTTCAGGACGTCCGGCTCCAGGAAGCATGCCAGGCAGGCGCAGCCCAGCGCGCCGGCTATCCCGAGGATGGGACTGGCGAGCTTGAGACGAACCGCACCGACACAAACGAAAGTAAAAGCCACCAGAGTACCCAGGACCATCATATCGGCGATTTTGCCGAAGTCCATGAAACCTGCGATAAGGGCGACGAGCACACCGTTGAGAAGAATGCCGAAGGTGGGATTGCCATGCCTGACTTTCTGAAAAACAGGAGGTAGCAATCCATCTTCGGACATATTGCGGAAGATTCTCGGTCCCCCCATGCAGAGCACCAGAAGAACATTGAAGATACCCAGGACAGCGCCGAAGGCGATGAACTGCGCGGTCCAGTTTTCGCCCACGCTGGCGAGGAGCTTGGCCAGCGGTGCGGCTGCCTCGCTGCCGACGAAGAGCTCATTCTTCTGACCGTCGATGAAACAGGGAGCCAGACCGGTAGCCACTCCCATGACGGCTACGTATAAAGCCGCCACGATCCCGACAGTGACATAGGTGGCTCGCTTGGTATCCTTCTGGCTCTTCGACTCCCGGGCGAAGGTATAGAGCGCGTCAAAACCCACATAAGGAAAAACCGCCACGGCAGCCCCTTCGAGCACGCCGTTGAAGCCTCTGGGCATGAAAGGCGTCCAGTTCGAAGCATTGACATGGCTGATCCCGAAAGCGAGAAACACCACGAGCAGTACCATCTTCAAGATCACCAGACAGAAGTTGAGTTTGGCGGATTTGCTCACGCCGCCGAATATAAGGATGATCGTGATGACCGTGACCACGCCGATAGCGATGATATTGATTCCGAAACGACCATCATCGGCGGAGGGTCCGGTCCAGAAAGCGGGGACCTCGATGCCCAGGGCGGTCTGCAAATAGACACTCCAGGCGATAGCGACCGCCGATGCTCCAAAACTGTATTCCATGAAAAGACCGAAAGCCACTATCCAGGCCACCAGCTCGCCGATGGAATGGTAGACATAGCTGTAAGCCGAAACACCATGCGGCATCCTGCTGGAGAATCGCTCATAGCAGATTGCCACGATTAGAATCACGAAGCCGGTGATCAGGAAAGAGAGCACTCCGGCAGGACCGGCCTTGCCGGCGATAATCCCGGGCATGGCAAAAATACCGGCACCAATTGTGGCACCAATTCCCAGACCGGTGAGCATCACCCAGCCGAGATGCTTGGGGGTTTCGGCGATAGTGAGATCGTCGGCGGAAGCCGGAACACACCTGAAAAGCTCAGTTGCTAAAGACATCTGATCGGTTTCTCGTGGCTGCTGAAAATGAAATGCTAGCATAGCGGCTCATATATTGAATTCAGTGTGAGGTCTTTCCTATGAAGCTTGAAAGAGCAGCAGTCATCGGTGCCGGCGCAATGGGCGCAGGCATTGCCCAGGTCCTGAGCCAGGCCGGCATGGAAGTCGTGCTCAAGGATGTAAAGGAAGAATATGTCGAGCGCGGACTGAAGAGCATCAACAAGATGTACGAGTCCCGGGTCAAGAAAGGCGCTCTCACTAAAGAGCAAGCAGACGAGCGCCTGGCCGCCATCAAAGGGACCGTGAGCTACGACGATATCAAAGACCCTGACATCGTTATCGAAGCGGCTCTCGAGCAGATCGACATCAAACTCGAAATCTTCAAGACCCTGGACGAAATCTGCCCTGCCAGCACCCTCCTGGCAACAAACACCTCAGCCCTTTCGGTTTCTGAAATCGCCTCGGTCACCAGACACCCGGGACGAGTCCTGGGTATGCACTTTTTCAACCCGGCCCAGTTCATGAAACTGGTAGAAGTGATTCCCGGCGTGATGACCTCGGACAAGACCATAGATCAAGCCATGACCCTCTGCCGGGAGAGCCTCGGCAAGATCCCGGTGCGGGTCAAGGAATGTCCCGGGTTTCTAGTCAACCGGGTCCTCTTTCCTTATATGAATGAAGCCCTCTGGGCACTGTGCGATGGAACAGGCCCGGTAGAGAAGAGAGTCGAGGAGATCGACGCGAAAGTGGTGGAATTCGGTCTGCCCATGGGTCCTTTCACCCTCTTCGACATGACCGGCATCGATATCTGCTCCCATGTGGTGGATTTCCTCTACGAAGAGTATGGTCCGCGCTTCGAGCCCTCGCCCCTGCTCCAGCTCATGGTGAAAGAAGGTCAGCTCGGTCAGAAAACCGGCGCCGGCTTCTATGTGCACGGCGACAAGGGTGCGGAGAAAACCGTCAATCCCAAGCTTGCCGGGCTCATCGAAAAGTCCGGGTCCGGCAAGAAAGCCGAGAGCAAGGCTGATTTCGATGCTTTCCGGGTGATCCTGCCCATGTTCAACGAAGCCGTCTACGCGCTCCAGGAAGACGTGGTCGCTCCCGAGGACGTGGACACCGCCATGCAATATGGCTGCGGTCTCAAACGCGGTCTCCTCACCATCGCGGCGGACAAAGGTCTGGACTGGTGCCTGTCGGAGCTTTCCTCCTACCAGAAGATTGGCGGCGAGCGTTTCCGACCCTCCTGGCTTCTCAAGAAGCTCGTAAGAGCGCGGGTCCACGACTTCGCCCCGGAAAAAGAGCCGGTAGCAGCCCGATAGTCTCATAGATGATGAAAATCAGAAATTAGCGATTGGCCGGCGAGCATATGTAGTAAATAAATAGTATGTTCAAGTGGCTGGCTATTTTTGTTCTTCTCTGGTTCATCTGGTTAATCCGGGAAGTTTTCCCGCCTTTCATCGTGGGCGGCATCATCGCCTACCTGCTTCTGCCCTTCGTCAACTGGGTGGACAGCACTTTCAAGCTGCCCAAGAAGATTGCCGTAGCCCTGATCTATATAGGGACTTTCGCCAGCCTGGTGACCCTCAGCAACTTTTTCGGCGGTCATATCATGGACCAGGCCACCAACCTGGTCACCCAGCGGCACGAGATCATGGCCAATCTGCTCGACCAGCTTTCCCAGAGCTATGGCTGGAGCATCGACGTAGAAGAGACCGCCACCGAGCTGGTGGCGGATCTGGAGGGCTGGTTCGGCAAGCCCGGCGAGATCATGCACATGGGAGAGATTCTCTCGAAAAGCCTGCTCTCTGTCCTGGTCTGTATGGTCTCCTCGATCTATCTGATTATCGACAGCGAAAGAGTCGGTCTATTCTTCCTGCGTTTCGTGCCCCCTGACCGGCGCTCCACGGTAGTTCAGCTCTCGGGCCAGATGAATGTCATGCTGAGCAAATATATAAGGGGCCAGATCTTCCTGGTCATGCTCATGTCTTGCGTGGCTTATATATTCCTGCACTTTGTCTTTCAGCTTAAATACGCTCTGCTTATCGCCATCCTCTCGGGCACCCTGGAGATCATCCCGGTCCTCGGTCCCCTCATGGCAATCGGCATGGCGGTCATCGTCGGAGTAGCCCAGCACGGCACCCAGGTAGCGATTCCCATCTTCCTCTGTTATTGGGTCGCCCGCCTGGTGGAAGACTATCTGGTGATTCCGCGTTTCATAGGCCACGTAGTCGAGCTCCATCCCCTGGCGATCATCCTGGCAGTCCTCTGCGGAGAGGTCACCGCCGGAGCCCTGGGAATGCTGATTGCGATTCCGGTGGCTGCCGCCATCAAAGAAATCCTGGACTTCTGCTATCCGCCCGCCGCCTCCGAGATCAACCCCTGGGCAGTCAAAGATGAAGCCGGTCCCCACCAAAAGGGTGAGCCCCCACCACCTGCTCTGGAGAGCCAGGAAGAGACGATCTCGACTCATCAGACCCAGACTCAAACTCAGACCGTGGACGCCAAGAGCTCGCCCAAAGGCGCTTCCTGATCAGCTAGTGTCCGTGCCCGCCGCTTGCGGGAATGTCGAGCTGAATGAGCAGAGCCACGGCTACCGTATAGACGATAGCCCCCATCATCAGCAAGTTGGAGCTCAGCTTTTTCTGTTTCAAGAAGAGGAACCAGACCAGAGCCGAGCATACCGCCACGGCACCGGTGAGCAGGGTGCCGGTATCGAGGTTCCACTTAGTGAAGCCGATACCGAAAGCGACCGGAATACAACTCTGGAAGACCAGGGCACCGGTGACATTGCCCAGGGCCAGGGTGTCTTTGCCGTTGCGAGCCCAGAGAACGCTATTGATCTTCTCGGGAAGCTCGGTGGCAATCGGCGAAACGATGAGAGACAGGACCAGAGGCGGAAAACCTATATCCTGAGCTATATTCTGGATAAACTCGACGAATATATATGCACCACCCACAATACCAGCCAGGGCAATGGTCACCTGGGGGATGATCAGTCTCAGCTTCTTAGACTCGAGCTTGACTATCTTGGTCATATAGAGGGGCTCCGGCTCAGCACCCATTTCGCCTTCCGCACTGAAGGTCTGGTAGAGATAGACCGGGTACACGAGAAAAATGAGACCGGCAATCACATAGCGAATCACAGGATCCGCCGGCGCAAAGGAAGCGACCAGGGCGGCGGTGTAGGCCATCATGAAGAATCGCAGATCCCGGCCAAGAACGACCTCGTTCAGCTTGAGCTCTTTGGTGCGCCGCCCTTTCTTGGCGAAATAGAAAGCCGAGAGACCGCATAGACCAAGGGTCAGAGTAGACAGCATGAAAGGAGCGCCGGCAATGGCTCCGATGCCTACTTCAGCCCCGTGCTCACGCCCGAAGAAAGCAACGGCAACGATGGGGATGAGCGTCTCGGGAAGAGCCGTGCCCACCGCCGCCAGGACCGAGCCCACCACCCCTTCGCTGAGCTCCAGGCGCTGGCCCAGCCATTCGATACCATTGGTGAAAAGCTCAGCAGAGAAGACGATGATCAGAAGCGCGACAAAAAGAATTGCAATATCGAAAAACATGATCACACCGGACGGTCTTTCTGAGACAATAGCCAGATTATCGAGCTCGTGACATCAGTGAAGATAACTATCAGATGATAACCGTAAAAGACGTAGAACATGTAGCAAAACTTGCAAGACTTGCTCTTTCGGATCATGAGAAGCGTCTATACACGGAACAGCTCGGCAAAATCATCCAGTACTTCGACCAGTTGCAGGAAGTGGACACCCGGGCGGTGGAGCCCATGTCCCATCCCCTGCCTCTCAACAATGTCATGAGAGACGACACGGTGGTTCAGCCTCTCGGTCACGAGACCATGCTGGCAAACGCTCCGGACCGGGAAGGGGCGTTTTTCAGGGTTCCCAAGATAACTGACTGATTTTGAGAGTCAAATTAGCAAAACGGAAGCTTTGAGACAGCTTAGCTTCCCACGAACCGTCCGTTTGTCATATATTATTGAAGGGACTGAGTGCTCGGCACGGGAGGCGCTATGAACACCAAGTATGTCTTCGTGACAGGTGGTGTGGTTTCATCTTTGGGGAAGGGGATCATCGCCGCTTCCCTTGGCAGGCTGTTGAGAGCCCGCAACATCTGCACGACGATTGTGAAACTGGACCCCTACCTGAACGTAGACCCGGGGACCATGAGCCCCTACCAGCATGGCGAAGTGTTCGTCACCGAGGACGGGGCCGAGACCGATCTCGATCTCGGGCACTATGAGCGCTTCATCAGCACCGATCTGACCAGGCTCAACAACGTCACAGCCGGGACCATTTATAAGAGCGTCCTGGAAAAGGAGAGACGGGGAGACTATCTGGGCGGAACGGTGCAGATGATCCCTCACGTCACCAACGAGATCAAAGGATTCATCAAGAAGTGCACGGTCCAATCCCAGGCCGAGGTCGTGATTGTCGAGATCGGCGGTACTGTCGGGGATATCGAGAGCCTCATCTTTCTCGAGGCAATCAGGCAGATGCGTAAGGACTTCGGCAGGGACAGCGTCTGCTATATCCACGCCACGATGATCCCCAACCTTCGTACCACCAACGAGCTCAAGACCAAGCCCACCCAGCACAGTGTCGAGCTCCTGAGAAGCCGAGGTATCCAACCCGATATCCTGGTCTGCCGCACCGAGCGCACCCTCAATCCGTCCATTCGGGAGAAGCTCGCTCTCTTCACCGACGTGGACGTCAACGCAGTCATCCAGTGCAAGGATGTCAAACACCTTTACGAGGTGCCGATCATTCTCGAGCAGGAAGGTCTGGCGGATCGGGTCCTGGAAAGGCTGCGCATGCCTAACAACGAGCCGGACCTGGCCGAATGGCAAGATATGGTGGATCGGGTCAAGCGTCCCACCAGCGCGGTAAAAGTAGCCATAGTCGGCAAATATGTCATGCTCTCCGATGCCTACATATCGGTGGTGGAAGCCCTCAAGCATGCCGGCGTCAAGCTGGGAGCTTCGGTGGAGATCAAATGGGTTCTCTCAGAAGACATCGAGAGCAAAGGAGTCGACGTTCTCAAGGAAGTGGACGGTGTGCTCGTTCCTGGAGGCTTCGGCGACCGCGGCATCGAAGGCAAGATCGAAGCAGCCCGCTTCGCCCGGGAGAAGTCGATCCCATACCTGGGTCTCTGCCTGGGAATGCAAACAGCCGTTATCGAGTTCGCCCGCCATGTGGCGAAAATGGAAGGCGCACACTCCACCGAGTTCGATCCCAAGACACCATATCCGGTGATCGATCTGATGCCCGATCAACACAATGTCGTCTTGAAAGGCGGCACCATGAGGCTCGGTCGTTATCCCTGCAATATCTCGGCCGGCACCAGGGCCCTGGAGGTGTACGGACAACCCGAGATCTCGGAGCGTCACCGCCACCGGTATGAGGTCAACAACAAGCTTCGCGAAGAGCTCCAGAAAGGCGGCATGGTTTTCTGCGGAGTTTCACCGGACGGCAACCTGGTAGAGATGATCGAGCTACCTGAGCATCCTTATTTCCTCGCCTGCCAGTTCCACCCCGAGCTCAAGTCCAGACCGGACAATCCGCATCCGCTTTT
>JAGQHH010000376.1 GCA_020431945.1 Cyanobacteria bacterium HKST-UBA02
AGCTCAGCCAGACCAAACCAAAGCGCCAGTAGCCTTTTGCGAGAATCGAATATGAGAGACTCGCGGAAGCGCCGCTAGCTGTCAAGGGGCGATCCTGCTACCAACCGCCACTTGGGATATTTCGGACCTGTAGCTTCCGAAATCGTCTCTATTCGAGACGTTTACTGCTTGCTTCCTCGGTGAGCTTTTATTAGGTTCAAGACATCTCTTCCTTCCTTCTCCGTAAAACGCACCTAAAGCAAGATCCCGTCGAACTCTCCTGAATCGTCCAGTGCACAATGTGCATTGCAGGAAGTTCCTCGGGATTTTTCACGCCATCCGGTTGCATGCCCGGCTGGTAGCTAGCGTCGCACGGTGATGGAGAAGGGGTTGTGCAAACATGGGCAGACTGTAGATGTTCCATCGGACTGGATTTTGATGAGTGAAAGAGCAACGGCAATATCGAACCCTTGGACGTACTCGAGCGTTTCCGAGAGTTTTGAATAAACCGTCGACCAAACCGCACGACTGGACAGCGGAATGGTTGCCACCTTCTCGCCGGCACTCCCGACACTTCGGGCTGCCAGCGGAGGCTGTTGCTTTTCCGTCCCGGCGATAGGCGCCTGGGCGTTACCTCTCAAACCATCTGAAAGGAGCTACACAATGCGTATGGATCAGTATGCCGGGCTGAATGCCTGGGCTCGCAAGACGATCGCCAAGCGTCAAAAGGCTTTGGTTACTGGGACCGCTAGAACTCCCGATGGGCGCAAGTTTCGCGTCCGCCGGTGGATCAAGCTTCCGGTAGCGAAGGTCGAAGTCATCGGAGCACTCAAGGGTGCCTGGAATCCCCACGTCGCCGACCTGCGCCGGTTCACCATGCCGGACGGGAAGGTTTACATCGAGTACGTCCAGCAGGACGTCTGGTGCGGGGGGCCCATCTGGCACACGGCGTTGAAAGACGCCAGAACGGGCAAGCCCGTCAAGCAGTCGCTCTGGACCAGGGAAGAACTGGGCATCTAGCCTGGAACGACCCTGGACGTAAGGTCCTCTGATTTGCACAGAAGCTTGGACTGTCCGGGAGCCGTCTTTGTACGGCTCCCGGCTGTCCCTGCTTCGTCTTTTTACCCCACCTACTACTTTTTATCGTATTTTAACCACCGGATAGAGTTTCTCGAGTTTCTCTATCCTACCCTGCAATCCGGATAGAGTTTCCCGAGTTTTTCTATCTGCCCCGCGAACCGGATAGAGTTTCCCGAGTTTCTCTATCTACTTCGAGAACCGGATAGAGTTTCTCGAGTTTCTCTATCTACTTCGAGAACCGGATAGAGTTTCCTGAGTTTCTCTATCTACTTCGAGAACCGGATAGAGCTTCCCGAGTTTCTCTATCTACCCCACGAATCAAGTAAGAGAGGCCTGAGGCATGAGGCGATCGAGGACCGAGCGGCGAACGTGCTCAGCCCGGGCACGGAGCTTCTCCATGACCTCACCGGCTTCTTTCTCGGTGCTTCTGACGAACTTCTGGGCTTCTTTGTCTTCCTTGTCGAATCCATCGAGATTAATCAGCACATTGAAGTAGGCGCCCTCACCGCAAGCCAGCGCCATCAGACCGGCGACTCCGGCATCGCTGAGGGAGTTCGGATTGCCTTTTTCCGCCACCTGATCGATCACGTCGAGACTGGCAAGAGCCTTTTTCATAACCGAGAAAGGCACCAGGGTAGCTTCTTTGCTGGCCTCCAGAATAGCTGCGTCTCTTGCCCGGCTCTCCTCATCGCTTCCTTTCGGCAGTCTCATGGCAGCGATGATGCTGTTGAACGCTTCGGTATCATCATCGACTGCTTTGAGCAGCTCCACTTTCAAGCGCTGAGCCTTCTCGCCGAGCTCGTTCATGAGCGGGCGCTCGCCCTCGAAGCCTTTCTTGTCGAAAGTGAGATTTGCCACCATAGCAGCCAGGGAGGCGCCCATGGCACCGGCAAGAGCAGCGACACTACCGCCACCGGGAGCCGGCGATTCGGATGCCAGCTCGTCGAGGAAATCTTTCACCGTCATATCCTTGAGACCGGCAATCTCCGGCGCGACCCGGTATTCGATGATTTTCAGAGCCGGATCGAAAGGGGCCAGCTCCGCCAGGCCCAGCGACTGGATAGCAGTCTCGATCAGCTCCTTCTCCGAAACAGCCGTGGAGCGCCCCTGCTTTTCCAGATAGTGCCGACCGGCATCGAGCATGGGACCGAGCGGCACGAGCCCGACAATCTCGCTGCCCGTGACCCGCATACCGAGCTCTGCAGCAAGACGCTCACACTCATCGAAAGCCTGGTGAAGCGAGGTCTGACCTATATCAACAAGGTTGATCGAGACTTGAGCGCGACGGTATTCGTCCACGACCCAGCCCACAGCTCGGCATGCTTTAAGCGTTCCCGCAGCCTTCACCGGATTGCCCTCGGCATCTCTGACGAACTTCCCTTCGGCGTTCCGCTTGTTCCGGCCTGCTTCTCTAATGGTCAGAGCGATTTCATTGGCCAGTTTGCGGGACTTCGTATTGAGATTGACGTTATAAGCGATAAGAAAAGGCCTGGCACCAATGACAGTGGCACCGGCACCGGCATTGAACTTGGCCGGGCCGAAATCGGGTTTGAAAGAAGGGTCTTTCATCTTTTCCGGAAGGGCTTCATATTCACCTTTGCGGATATCGGCAAGACTCTTCCGCTCTTCGCACCGGGCTGCCTCGGCATAGAGATAAACCGGGATGCCGAGCTCCGTGCCGACCCGCTCTCCGAGCCTCTCAGCCAGCCTGGCACAGTCTTCCATGGTGACACCCGAGACCGGAACGAAGGGGCAGACATCGGTAGCTCCCATACGCGGATGCTCACCTTTTTGAGTGCGCATATCAATCAGATTGGCAGCGCAGGCAATCCCCTGGAATGCCGCTTCCAGTACGGACTCCGGCTCGCCTACGAGGGTCATGACCGTCCGATTGGTGCTGGCGCCGGGGTCGACATCGAGAAGACTCGCTCCTTCCACCGCCCGCATGGCATCGGCAATGGCATTGATTACTTTTTGATTTCGACCTTCACTGAAATTCGGCACGCATTCGACAAGGCGCATGGCAACCTCTCTTTTGATTGACTGTGAACCGGCATATTGTACATTTCCTGATTCCAATCCCCTTTCTAACGGCGCAGATTACAGTCCTGTCACAGAGCTGATGAAGCCGCGTAAACAGGTTGGCAGAACTAGCGGAGCCGATTTATCTTCCCCCGGACCAGCTTCAGACAGGCAATCTGGCCCTGGACCCCCTTACAGTTGCATAGCTTTAAACAAATTATCGTGAGATTCCAGGCGCGCCTTTGTTATCAAGTGGAATCTCTCTAACTTTACGACCAGCAGTCAAAACAAACCCCAGCACCATTTTTCAATCATGACTTTTCTATCCGGTCCTTCCCGGCTCGGGGACGACCGATCAACGGGGTTTGCCACTGCTGTTTCTCATCAACACTCACCACGGAGCAAATCACATGCGTGGATTCTGGAAAGAAGCCAGGGCGCTCATTCAGGCGTACTGGCTGAAAGGACTGGTCTGGAGTATTCCGATGGTCCTGACTCTCTGGATTTTGAGCGTCGTATTCAATATCGCCGACCGGATCATGGGCCCGGTCACCAGGACGCTCCTCAACGCTCTCCTGCCGGACTGGCTTCTGGTCGGTCCCATCGCCGGAGGCGAAAGCCCCATCGTCAGCTTTGTTCTACTCGCCCTTCTGCTCACCATCCTCGGCGGCTTCGTCTCCTGGCGCTATGGCGAAAACCTCGTCCGTGCCGTCGACTCGGTGATCAAGCGCGTCCCCGGCGTTGGTCTCATCTACCGGAGCACTCGCAACATCGCCGAGTTCTTCGATGGCAGCAAGCCCAGCCCCTTCGAGCGGGTTGTCCTGGTGCCTTACCCGCACCCGGGCGTCTACACCGTCGCCTTCGTCGCCGGCCATGCCACCATCAAGGACCTGAATGGCAAAGACACTGCCTGTCTGAAAGTGGTGATCCCCAATCCGCCCACCGGCGTTCAGGGGATTGTGCTGGTTCCGGAGCATCTCGCCCGGGACACCTGCCTCACCGTCGAGGAAGGAGTCCAGTTCTACGTTTCTCTGGGTATGGTTTCGCCGCCGGTGATCACCGTCGAGGAAGCCCCGGAAAAGACTTCCGATTAACCCGCCTTCAACCCCTAAGAAAGCTGAGTCCCTATGAGCACCCCAACTGGCAGGGAGTCGTTGCTCAGACGGGCCAGATGGTTCGGTGTCTGGTTGCTGACGCTGGCAATAGCGTTCGGCGCCGGCACCTGGACCGGTTACGAGATGCCCAGAAGCGGCGTGGATCTGCAGGACTATATCGAGTCCGTCTTCACCCCCTATGAGGACGGGCTCCAGCACTACCTGGATTTCCTCGACCGAGCGCACAACTCGGTCAATATCGCCGCCTATTCTTTCACCCAGTCCGAGGTCGTCGACAAGCTCATCGAGCT
This sequence comes from Cyanobacteria bacterium HKST-UBA02, assembly GCA_020431945.1. The sequence goes on from JAGQHH010000376.1 coordinate 4,487, forward strand.
CAAGAAGACCCGGGGGGTGATCGTGCGCGTCCTGCTCGATCTATCACAGAGCCACAACAAGTCGGAAGAAGCTCAGATCGAGCGCCTCCGGCAAGCCGGCATCGAAGTGGTAATCGGTAAGTCCGAATCGCACGGACAGATCATGCACCACAAATACACCGTGGTGGATGAGATCTGGGTCTACAGCGGCAGCTGGAACTTCTCGAACTCGGCTAACCATCAGGCTAATGAGCTCGATTTCGTCAGATCGAAGAAACGCGCCCGCGTTTTCCTCGCCAACTGGCATCGCATGTACCGATTCATGAAAGCGCACGCAAGTCCCTGACTTGCGCGCGCTTCCTCTTGCAACCCCAAACAGTGTCAGGAGTTAATCAGGATGACCACTGACAGTCTCTGGAAAGAGATTCTCGAGTACGGGCGCTGGGCGCC